>CAZQBE010000044.1:0-7240 GCA_964591595.1 uncultured Flavobacteriaceae bacterium | reverse complement strand
GGATTTTTTAAAGTATGATTTAAACGAGATTTTTAATAACGAACCTTTTGCAATAATTGGGAATTTCCCTTATAATATTTCAACACAAATTGTATTTAAAACCTTAGAGATGCGTAACCAAATTCCTGAATTTTCAGGAATGTTTCAAAAAGAAGTGGCACAGCGCATTTGTAAAAAAGAAGGCAACAAAGTATATGGCATACTTTCAGTATTGGTACAGGCTTTTTATGTTGCCGAATATGTATTTACGGTTCCACCAGAAGTTTTTAATCCGCCACCAAAAGTAGAATCTGGCATTTTGAGGTTGACCAGAAAAAAGAATTTCACATTATCTTGTGACGAAATAGTATTCTTTAAAGTTGTTAAAACGGCATTTCAACAACGTAGGAAAACACTTCGAAATAGTTTAAAAACATTCAATTTAAGTGATAGTTTAAGAGCAAATGTTATCTTTGACAAGCGTCCAGAACAATTAAGTGTTCAAGAGTTTATAAATCTTACTATTTTAATTGAAAACGATGCTAAATAGAAAATAAAAGTAGTATTAATTTCAAAATAGCCAACTTAAGCGCAGTCGAAAGGTTTTTTTGAAATACAAAAACTTGTGGAAGAAAGCAACGAAAATATCCAATTTCAAATAAGTGATACGCTTATAGAAAAAGTAGAACATTTAATAGGTTCTAGAGATAATCATGCAATCTTAGAGCTATTTAATGAGTTTCACTATGCAGATATTGCTGAAATTTTAGAAGAACTAAATATAGAACAAGCAACTTACATAATTAAGCTGTTAGATAGTGAGAAAACCTCTGATATTCTTACTGAGCTTGATGAAGACAACCGAGAAAAGATTCTTAAAAACCTTTCAGTAAAAGAAATTGCTGAAGAAATTGAAGAATTAGATACTGATGATGCTGCAGATATTATTGCTGAACTTCCAGAAGAACGTCAAGAAGATGTAATCGCACAAATAGAAGACGAAGATCACAAAGCAGATATTCAGGAACTATTAACCTATGATGAAGATACTGCAGGTGGCCTCATGGCGAAAGAGCTAGTGAGTGTAAATGAAAATTGGACCATTACACAATGTGTCAAAGAAATGCGAGCACAAGCCGAAAATGTAACCAGAGTACATTCCATATACGTAATCGATGATAGCAAAAAACTAATTGGCAGACTCTCTTTAAAAGATTTACTTGTTGCCAATCCAAGAGATCATATTTCTAGTGTTTATATACCGAAAGTAGATTTTGTTCATGTAAATGATGCTGCTGAAGATGTAGCCAAAGTGATGCAAAAATATGATTTAGAAGCAATTCCGGTTGTAGATGATGACCAAATACTTTTAGGAAGAATTACCATTGATGATATTGTAGATGTTATTAAAGAAGAGGCCGAGAAAGATTATCAATTGGCAGCTGGTATTACTCAAGATGTTGAAGCCGATGATAGTGTATGGAAACTTACTAGAGCGCGTTTACCTTGGTTGTTAATAGGTATGTTTGGTGGTCTTGGAGCTGCGAGTATTATAAATGGGTTTGAAAATGTTTTAAATACTTATCCAATTCTCTTAATTTTTATTCCTTTAATTCAGGCAACTGCAGGAAATGTTGGTGTACAATCATCTGCAATTGTGGTGCAAGGTTTGGCTAATGATACTATTAAAGGAGAAATACTAAAACGACTGTTTAAAGAATCATTTCTAGGTCTCCTAAATGGTATAGCTATTGCTTTGGTTGTATTATTAATTAGTCACTTCTATTTTAATACGGAATACTTAATTTCTATTACCATTGGAGTTGCACTTATAGCTGTAATTATTATGGCTGCTTTAATAGGAACCTTTATACCAATATTTTTAGAAAAACGAGGTATTGATCCTGCAGTAGCAACAGGTCCTTTTATTACTACAAGTAATGATGTATTTGGGATATTAATTTACTTTTTAATAGCCAAATTAATTTTAGGATTTTAACTAAAATCGCTTTTGTATTTTTACACTATGAATGCAATAAATATTAAAGGTAAATTCTCAAAATTTTCAAATTACTGGCATCCACATCAGATTGCAATTGTGGACAATATGCAAGTGCTTTTAGCTAAGATAAAAGGTGAATTTGTATGGCATGCTCATGAGGAAGAAGACGAACTGTTTCAAGTAATAAAAGGCACTTTATATATGCAGTTTAGAGATCGAACCGAAGTTGTAAATGAAGGCGAAATTATTGTTGTTCCAAAAGGAGTTGAACACAATCCAATGACAAAGAATGGTGAAGAAGTACATGTGCTTTTATTTGAGAAGTTATCAACTGCACATACTGGAAATGTAAAACACGAACGCACACAAACTAAATATCTAAAAATATAAAATGTAATGGCAGGTTGAGCGCAGTCGAAACCTATTTGAACAGGAAGTTTAACAAAAAAAGATACCTGCTTTCGCAGGAAGTAAGTATGAAAATCCTTCATCTCGATACAAATCATCCATTACTAATCAATCAACTTAATGATTTAGGTTTTACTAATCATGAAGATTATACATCTTTAAAAGACGAAATAGAATCTAAAATTAAATGTTACGAAGGTATTATAATTAGAAGCCGCTTTACAATCGATAAACAATTTCTTGATGCAGCAACTAAGCTTAAATTTATTGGACGTGTTGGTGCAGGACTTGAAAATATAGATTGCGATTATGCAAAAAGCAGGGGTGTATATTTAATTTCGGCTCCAGAAGGCAATAGAAACGCTGTTGGAGAACATACATTAGGTATGTTATTATCACTTTTTAACAAATTTAAAAAAGCAGATAATGAAGTTAGACAAGGTAAATGGTTACGAGAGGATAATCGTGGTATAGAACTTGATGGAAAAACCATTGGAATTATAGGTTACGGTAATATGGGAAAAGCATTTGCTGAAAAACTCAAAGGTTTTGATGTTGAAGTTTTGTGTTTCGATATTAAAGACAATGTAGGTGATGCAAATTGTAGGCAAGTGTCATTAAAAGAGCTGCAACAAAAAGTAGATGTTTTAAGCTTACATACACCCGAAACACCACTAACCATAAATATGTTAAATACGGAGTTTATCAATAAATTTAAAACCCCATTTTGGTTAATAAATACGGCTAGAGGTAAAAGTGTGGTAACAAAAGATTTGGTTGAAGCGTTACACTCAGGTAAAATTTTAGGTGCTGGGTTAGATGTGTTGGAGTATGAAAAAGCCTCTTTTGAAAATTTATTTGAAAATAAATCAATGCCCGAAGCTTTTCAATATTTAATTAAAGCTAAGAACGTGTTGTTAACGCCACATGTAGCTGGTTGGACTATAGAGAGTAAAGAGAAATTAGCACAAACCATAGTCGATAAGATTAAAGTTAAATTTTGTTAACTTTATAAAATACTTGTTAATTCATAAAAATGCAATCAAAAGCAACTTCTCCTAAACAATATATCTCAGAGCTCCCTGAAGATAGAAAAGAACCAATATCAAGACTCAGGCAAGAAATATTAAGTAATCTTCCCAAAGAGATGGAAGAGGTTATGAGTTATGGAATGTTGGGTTACGTTATTCCACATTCGGTTTATCCAGACGGTTATCACTGTACTCCAGAATTACCGCTGCCTTTTATGAACTTGGCATCTCAAAAAAATTTTATAGCGGTTTATCATATGGGAGTTTATGCCAAAAAGGAACTTTTGGATTGGTTTGTCTCAGAATATTCTAAGTATTGCAAACGTAAATTAGATATGGGAAAAAGTTGTATCAGATTTAAAAATATTGATGACATTCCTTATAAATTAATAGGAGAACTAGTAGCCAAAATGAATACAAAAGAATGGATAGATATTTATGAAACGAATATTAAAAAAAAATAGCTTTTGTCATTCTAAACTGAGCAAAGCGAAAGTGAAGAATCTCAAATAAAAACTAAGTTTGAAATATGAAAAAAAGAGTAACAGGATTAGGAGGGTTTTTCTTTAAAACAAAAAATCCAGATAAAGTAAAAGAATGGTATGGTAAACATTTAGGATTACCTGTTGATGATTATGGGTGTACATTTTGGTGGAAGGATAAAGCTGGTAATGATTGCTCTACACAATGGTCGCCATTTAAAGAGGATACCTCTTATTTTAAGCCAAGTAAAAAACAATTTATGATGAATTTTAGGGTAGAAAATCTTCATGAATTATTAGCAGTTTTAAAAGAAGAAGGAGTAACTATTATTGGCGAAGTAGAAGAATATGAATACGGTAAATTTGGATGGATTTTGGATCCTGAAGGGAATAAAATTGAACTTTGGGAGCCTATTGACAGTGCATTTTTATAAAGGAATTCATTTTTTTTATTACTTTTAGAGTCTAACTAAAATCAAAACTATTATGTCTGATGAAAAAAATTCAGGTAACGACCTTAACGATATGTTAGGAGATGCCAAAGAAAGTGCTAAAGAATTTGCAAATGAAGCCAAAGAAACGTTTAATAAAGCTTCGGGAGATAACAAAAAAGTAATTACAGGTGTTCTTGCAATTTTGGTTGGCTCTTTAGGAGTTCATAAATTTATTTTAGGATATAATAAAGAAGGTATTATTCTACTTGTTGTAACGTTTGTGGTTGGGTTTTTTACTTGTGGTATGGGAGTTGGTTTAACTGGATTAATTGGGTTAATTGAAGGGATTATTTACCTCACAAAATCGGATGAAGAGTTTTACAATACTTATCAAGTAGGAAAGAAACCTTGGTTTTAGTAAAATAGTGGATATCGTATAATCTTTTGCTTAAGTAATACGCATAATATTGTCTGCTAATATATGATTACATTTTCTATCAGGCCATTTAATAAAGAAGATTGGATATCAGTTTCAAAAATTTATTCTGAAGGTATTAATTCAGGAATTGCCACTTTTGAAACACAGGTTCCTACTTGGGAACAATGGAATCAAAAATATATATCATCTTGCAGAATTGTTGCTATCTCTAATTCTGAAGTAGTGGGTTTCGGTGTATTGTCTCTTGTTTCGAAGCGAGATGTTTACAAGGGAGTTGCTGAGGTTAGTGTTTATGTAGCTTCAAGTTTTAAAGGGCAACATATTGGAGAAGCTTTATTAAAACAACTCATTAATGAAAGCGAAGAAAACGGCTTTTGGACATTGCAAGCTGTTATTTTTTCAGAAAATATTGCAAGTATTGCGTTACATAAAAAATGTGGTTTTAGAGTTGTTGGTACTAGAGAAAAAATTGGACAGTTACAAGGTAAATGGCATGATAATTACTTTTTAGAAAGAAGAAGCAAAGTCTTCTAGAACTATAAATTATTTATCATGATTCTCCATAAACTTGCGTTCCAATTCGGCTTGAAACTCTTCCATTACAGGACGCACTGTACTTTCTGGTAAATCAGCAATTTTAATATACATTAAACCATCAACAGCATTATTAAATAAGGGATCAACATTAAAACCAACCAAACGTGCATTTTGTTTAATGTACTTTTTAAGTAATACAGGCATACGCAAGCTTCCAGGTTCTATTTCGTCAATAATTTTATCAAATTTTTGAAGATCAGCTTCTGTTGCATCAAAAACAAAATCTTTATCAGCATCTTTCAATTTCACTTTAAACTCTTTTTTAGGATGTACATATTGTGCGATGTAAGGATCGTAATAGTGAGACTTCATAAATTCAATCATTAACGATTTGGAAAAGTTGGAAAACTGATTGCTAATGCTTACACCTCCAATTAAAAATTTGTGCTCGGGAAAGCGCAGTGTCGTGTGTACAATACCTTTCCAAAGTAAAAATAAAGGCATTGGCCTTTGTTGATAAGTTGCAATAATAAAAGCACGTCCTAATTCTATAGACTGGCTCATCATTTTATGTAATTCAGGCTCAAACCTAAACAGATCTTGAAGATAAAATCCATCAATACCAAACTTTTCGAAAATCTTAGAGCCTAGTCCCATACGATATGCTCCAGCAATTACTTTTTTTTCATCATCCCAAAGAAACATATGATGGTAATAGGTATCAAATTTATCCAAGTCTATGGCTTCATTGGTGCCTTCGCCTACTTCTCTAAATGTAATTTCTCGCAACCGTCCTATCTCACGAAGTATATTAGGCAACTTGATTGCAGGAGCCAAATACACTTCATAATTTTTGCTTTTTAATAAGCGGTAATCACCTTCTTTTAGATCTTCTATTTCATTAATCATAACATCAGTATTAACTGGAGTTACAATTTTTTTTGGGATTTTTGGAAGCTTTAAAGTCGTAGATATATTATTTAATATCTTAGATTTTTCTTCAAATGTATTAGATAACATGTAAGTTTTTCGTCTTAAAAATTCTGAAAAGTCATCAAGATATTCATGTTCCTGTTGGGCTTTTACAGATATAGGTTTCCCGATTCGTACTTTTATAATTCGCTTTTTTTGAGTGAGTAATTCAGATGGCAATTTTGCAGTTCTAAAGGTGTCACTAATTTTAGATAATTTGTAAAATAGCTTGCTATTTTTGGCGTGAAAATAGATAGGAACTACAGGAACTTCAGCTTTTTTAACAAGCTTCATAGCAGCCTCTTCCCAAGGTTTATCAACTACTAATTTTCCATCTCGATAGGTCGAGACTTCGCCTGCAGGAAAAACACCTAAAGGTTTGCCTGCTCTTAAATGAAGAATAGAGTTTTTAAATCCTGTAATACTCGATTTTACATCCTTTCTGTCTTCAAAAGGATTAACAGGCATTATGTATGGTTTTAAAGGCTCTATGCGATGCAACAAGAAATTTGCGATAATCTTAAAATCGCTGCGTTGCTCCAACATAAGTTTTAACAATAAAATGCCATCAATACCACCAAGAGGATGATTAGATATAGTAATATAAGCACCACTTTTTGGGAGTCTTTTCAAGTCTTCTTCAGGGATTTCAAATTTAATTTGAAATGCATCTAAAATCCCATTTAGAAACTCAAGGTCACTCAAATGTTTATTTTTATTATAAATTTTATTTAGTGTAGAAATTTTTAAAAGTTTCATAAGCAACCAGCCAATAAAAGTCCCTATAAAACCATATTTGTCAGCTTTTATAGCTTTTGAAACTTCTTTTGCGGTTACTAATGCCATGAGTTATTTTAATTGAGAGAACTACAAATATACTTAAAAACTAATAAGAAGAAGCCCTCTATTTTGTTACTATTTGAACGGTATCTAAGTATAATTGTTTCAATAAAACA
>CAZQBE010000043.1:0-11566 GCA_964591595.1 uncultured Flavobacteriaceae bacterium | reverse complement strand
TCTAGGATAACGAATTGCTATTGGATGATCCAAGCCAAGTTGTGCAGTGTACATTATATTTCGAAGTTCAATTTCATTTCTCGGCGCAAAAATAATAAGGTTTGGAATGCATCTTAAATATGCTAAATCAAAAACACCATGATGTGTAGCACCGTCTTTACCTACCAAACCTGATCGATCTAAACAAAAAATAACAGGTAAGTTTTGAAGAGCCACATCGTGTATGACTTGATCGTAAGCACGTTGTAAAAATGTAGAGTAAATATTACAAAACGGAATTAAGCCTTGAGTTGCCATTCCAGCCGCAAGAGTTACAGCATGTTGCTCAGCAATACCAACATCAAAAGCACGATCTGGGAAGGTGTCCATCATTAGTTTTAAGGAACTTCCTGTAGGCATTGCAGGAGTAATCCCAACAATGTTCTTGTTTTGCTTCGCAAGTTCTACAATAGTTTTCCCAAAAACATCTTGATATTTTGGAGGCCCAATGGTTTCACTTTTTACAAGAATGTCTCCTGTTTTTGCATCAAACTTCCCCGGAGCATGATAGGTGACTTGGTTTTCTTCGGCTTGCTTTAAACCTTTACCTTTGGTAGTAATAACATGCAAAAACTTAGGGCCTTTAACAGATTTTAACCGTTCTAATTCTGTAATTATTGTATGAATATCATGACCATCTATAGGACCTGAATAATTAAAATTTAAGGCTTCAAAAATGTTATCTTGTTTTTGAGTACCCTTTTTAACATTGGTTAAATATTGTTTTAAAGCACCAACACTTGGGTCAATACCAATAGCATTATCGTTTAAGATGACGAGTAAATTTGCATCAGTTACTCCTGCGTGATTTAAGCCTTCAAAAGCCATTCCACTAGCAATAGATGCATCACCTATTACTGCAATATGGTGTTTGTGTTCTCCATTTAATTGTGACGCAATTGCCATTCCTAATGCTGCTGAAATGGATGTTGATGAATGCCCCACTCCAAAAGCATCATAGATACTTTCCTCACGTTTAGGGAAACCAGAAATACCATTGCGTTGTCTATTGGTATTAAAAATAGTTTTACGTTCTGTTAAAATTTTATGACCATAGGCTTGATGCCCAACATCCCAAATCAATAAATCTTCAGGGGTGTTAAACACATAATGTAAGGCAATGGTAAGTTCTACAACGCCAAGACTTGCACCTAAATGACCTTCTTTAGTAGCAACAATATTAATTATAAACTCACGTAGCTCTTGTGCAAGCTGTGGCAAAACAGCTTTGTTTAATTGACGTAAATCTTGTGGTGAATTAATATGGTCTAATAAATCAGTCATGAGTTTACAAATGTACAAGATGATATTGTATTTTAGCTATTATGAAAGCCCATAATGGGCATTTAATAGGGAGCGGGCAAAGTTTACTAAAACAAATTAGAACGTGACCTATAGATTTGTAAAAATTTTAAGTAAATGGAGGCTCCTTTTGATGATATTTATTTTATGAAGAAAGCGCTTCAAGAAGCGGAGGTTGCTTTTGAAAAAGGCGAAATCCCTGTTGGTGCAGTTATTGTTATTAATAATAGAATTATTGCTAGAGCACACAATTTAACAGAACTACTTACAGATGTTACAGCACATGCCGAAATGCAAGCAATTACTGCAGCAGCTAATTTTTTAGGTGGAAAATACCTTCATAATTGTACCCTTTATGTTACTTTAGAACCTTGCCAGATGTGTGCAGGCGCTTTGTATTGGAGTCAGATTAGTAATATTGTTTTTGGGGCAAAAGACAAAGAACGGGGTTGTACTGTTATGGGAACAACATTACATCCAAAAACTAAAATTATTGGTGGTATATTAGAAGAAGAAGCATCACAATTATTAAAACAATTTTTTATTGAAAAGCGGAATCTGAATTAGACTTTTTACGACCTTCTCTTTCTCTCATTTTTTCTAAATTTTCTTTGGTAAGCATATAGTCTTCAACTTTTTTGTCTTTCCATCTGTAATAGGAAAATAAAGGGAAGACAATTAAGAACAACCCAACAACACCAAAACCAATTAACTTTTGAGAATATTCAGATTCTATAGTATATCCAGTTAAAATGCTTCCCATAGCAGCTAAAAACAAAAAAGCAATGAGATATTTCATGTGTTTATTTTGCAAAGTTAATTAATTGTCGCCTGTATGCGGTAAGTAGTTTAGATTTTGAAACAAAGCCAAAATATTTGCCGTTTTTAATAACCGGTAGATTCCATGCGCTAGAATTTTGAAATTTATCCATTACCATTTGCATAGTATCTGTTTCATAATTAATAAGATCGGGAGCACTATGCATATAATCTTCAACCGTGGTCGTTTCATGTAACTTTTGATCAAACATAAATTCTCTTACATCATCAAGTAAAACAATACCTATAAATTCTTGCTCGTCGTTAATAACAGGAAATAAATTTCGAGTAGATTTTGTAACCGCTTTATGAAGCATTTCTCCCAAATTCATTTTAGGATAAATAGGAATAAAATTGGTTTCAATAATTTTATCAATGTTTAGCATCATTAAGATATTTTTGTCTTTATCATGCGTTATAAGTTCTCCACGTTTAGCCAATTGGGCAGCGTATATACTATGAGGAATATATTTTTTTGTAATTAAAAATGAAATTGAAGCCACGATCATTAAAGGCACAAAAAGTTCATAGCCTCCAGTAATTTCTGCAATTAAGAATATAGCGGTTAAAGGGGCTTGTAATACACCAGCCATAAGACCAGCCATTCCAACCATTGCAAAGTTAGTTAAGGATAATTGATGATTGAAAAGGTTGCTGTAATTGATAACCATAGCAAGAAGATAGCCCGAAATACTTCCAGTAAATAATGTAGGGGCAAAAACACCTCCAATACCTCCAGCCCCAAAAGTAAGAGACATAGCAATTACCTTAAAAGTTACTAAACCAACTAAAAAACCTATAATTATCCAGATATTATCGATGGCAAAATTAAAAATATTATTTGTTGTAATGGCATTAACATTTCCTCTTAACACATTATTTATAGTACCATAGCCTTCTCCAAAAAGAGGAGGAATAAAAAATACAATGACACCTATTAAAACGCCCCCAACGAGTAGCCGTTTATAAGGATTTATAAATCGTTTAAAAAAGCCATCTATACTAAAATATACTTTACTAAAATATATAGAGGTTAATGCTGATGAAATGCCTAAAAGAACATAAAACAAAACATCATTTAGTTCAAATTTATCTTGTATGTTAAAATGCAATAGTACATCATCGCCCAAAAAGAAATAGGATGTTAATATTGCAGTTATAGATGCTAATAACAGCGGAATCATAGAAGCTAAAGTAAGTTCTAGACTAAAAATTTCTACAGCAAAAATGATAGCAGCCATTGGTGCTTTGAAAATTGAAGACATTGCCCCAGCAGCAGCACATCCTATAAGTAATGTTTTCTTGGTTTGATTAAGATGAAACAGTCGCGCAAAATTAGAGCCTAAGGCAGCTCCTGTTGCAACAGTAGGGCCTTCTAACCCTACAGAACCTCCAAAGCCAACAGTAAGAGGAGCAGTAAATAAAGAGGCCCACATTTGATGCCTTGGCATGATGCCTTTTTGCTTAGAAATAGCATATAATGTGGAAGGAATACCATGACCTACTCTTTTTCGTATTACATATTTAACAACTAATAATACTAAGACCAATCCTAAAATTGGAAAAATAAAATAAAAGGCTTGATGAATTTGTTTAATAAACTCACCTTCTAATAATTCCTGAATAAAATGTGTTAAATTTTTTAATGTTACAGCACCTAGACCAGCTAATAAACCTATTACTGCGCTTGCAATATTGATAAATTGATTATTAGAAATATGTTTATATTTCCATTTTAAGAATTTAGTGAATATGGATTTAGATTGTTGCATTGTTAAATTATATAATAAGTCTTACGCCACCAAGTTCTTCGATTTTATATGGAAACTTATCGCTTGGTGAGCCAATAAACATAAAGTTAATAGGAATGTTCCACTTTTTAGATAATTCTTTAATTAATTTTGGGCTAAATTTACCTTCTTCTACAATAAACTCTACATCAATTTCAGGATATTCCCGATCTAAAAAATCTATTTCTACGTGTAGGTTTTCAGGAATTACCTGATCATCATTTAGCACTAAAACGATTTTAATCTTTTTAGTGTGTTCGTTTTTTATAACATATAACATGACTTTGTTTAAAGTTGCTATATTGTCCCCTTTTGTAAAAAATACGAACTCTTGTGAATTTATCCTATCTATAGTTGTTAAT
Organism: uncultured Flavobacteriaceae bacterium; assembly: GCA_964591595.1. GTDB lineage: Bacteria > Bacteroidota > Bacteroidia > Flavobacteriales > Flavobacteriaceae > JAADHG01. The sequence continues at coordinate 7,254 of CAZQBE010000043.1, read as the reverse complement.
ATTTTTTTATCTGTTTTTAATACAATACTTCTTACAGGATCAAAAAGTGAATGAATAACTTTTAACAGAAATTTTAATAACATTGTTCTATTTAGCATTATAATCACAAATATGATTCCTGGTACAAAATAGTCTAGAAAAATGGATAGGTTACTTGGCAATCCCTCTTTGGGTTCAATAAGCATATTCCCAATTAAAGCAATGATAACAGAAAGGATTGCAAAAATAACAACACCCCATTTTGCCCTTTCAGGTCGTGGCAGACGTTTTCGCTTAACCTTCAATAAGATATTTCCAATACCAAATAAGGCCATAACAGATAAAAATGAAATTGTATATACGCCTGCAAGTAATTTTACATTCCCATTGGTAATTAACAGAACTGAAATGGTTAAAATAAAAAACATGATAATAATTCTGTAAGAACTTTGTCGTTTGTTTTTCTTTAAGAAAAATTGCGGTAAAATTCTATCTAATGTCATGCGTTCAAGTAATCCAGAAACCCCAACAAAACTTGTCAGCACAGCTCCACTTAACACTAAAAAGGCATCTATAGAAATAAGGGTAGACATCCAAGGACCAGCTACATGCGAAGCCATTTCAACCAAAAGTGTATTTTGATAAGTATCACTTTGTAAAATAGGCATTGAAAACAATGCTAACGCAAAAATAGCCATTAATGGGTTGATAACACTTACTACAACCCACATGTTTTTTAATGTTTTTGGGAAAACGCCTTTTTGTTGTTCTTCAACAAAATTGGCAGAACTTTCAAACCCTGAAACGCCTAACATAGATACCGCAAACCCAAAAAATATAGCTTTGGTTATACTACCATTTGCAGCCGGAAGTTTCCAGTTTTGGAAAAATATATCAATACCATTTTGTGATAAAAAAAAGATAACAAAAGTACTTAGGATAATAAATGAAAATAAGTGAAACAAAAAGATTCCTATGGCTACTTTAGCAGATTCTGTAATGCCTCCAATAGTAAGCAATGCAAATACTCCCAAAAGTACAATAGTGCTAATAATAATTGGCAAAGAGGTAATTAAATGTTGTAAATAATGAATAGCTTCATTAGCTGAAATTACCGCTGTTGCCATATAAGATAACAAGGTTAAAGTAGCTGCAAATGAAGCCGTAAATTTACTAGTAGTATTCAAAAGAGCGTTATATGCTCCTCCATTTAAAGGCAATGCCCCAACAACTTCACCGTAAATTTTTCTAAATAAAAATAAAACTAATGATACAATAAGTAATGTTATCCACGCATATTGTCCTGAAAATGCTATGGATAATGCAGAAACATATAAAACGGATGAACTAATATCATTTCCACAAATAGCAGTCGATTCTAGTTCATTAAGTTTCTTAAATATTTTCTTTTTCACATATATTTAATTTCAAACTTAATTCTTCTAATTGTTCTTCATCAATTGGAGCAGGAGCATCAATCATAACATCTCTACCGGAATTGTTTTTAGGGAATGCAATAAAATCTCGAATGGTTTCTTGTCCACCAAGTAAGGCAACTAATCTATCTAATCCAAAAGCTAATCCTCCATGTGGTGGCGCTCCATATTGAAATGCATCCATTAAAAAACCAAATTGTGCTTTAGCGTCTTCTTTTGTAAAACCAAGATGATCGAACATCAAAGCTTGGGTAGCTTTATCATGAATTCTTATAGAGCCTCCTCCAATTTCGTTTCCGTTTAACACTAGATCGTAAGCATTAGCTTTTACATCTCCTGGATTAGTATCTAACAGGTGTATTTGCCCAGGCTTAGGTGATGTAAATGGATGGTGCATAGCATGGTAACGTTTAGTGTCTTCATCCCATTCTAGCAATGGAAAGTCGGTAACCCAAAGTGGCGCAAATTCGTTAGGTTTACGTAACCCTAATCGTTCAGCAAGTTCCATACGTAATGCACTTAATTGCACTCTTACTTTAGATGTATCTCCTGAAAGTATACAAATCAAATCTCCTGCTTTAGCGCCAGTAATTTCCGCCCATTTTGCTAAATCTTCTTGATTATAAAATTTATCTACGGAAGATTTAAAAGTTTCATCATCATTACACCTACAATATACCATACCTAAAGCACCAACTTGTGGTCGCCTAACCCAATCAATCAACTTATCAATATCTTTTCTTGAGTAAGTATTTCCATTTGGAACAGCAATACCAACAACTAATTCAGCTTGATTGAAGACATTAAAATCTTTATGTTGCGTAACACCATTTAATTCACCAAATTCCATTCCGAATCGAATATCTGGCTTGTCATTACCATACTTTTTTATAGCCTCATCAAAAGTCATTCTTGGAAACTTATCAACGACAACACCATTAATGGCTTTCAATAGATGACGTGTTAATCCTTCAAATACATTTAAAATATCTTCTTGCTCAACAAAAGCCATTTCACAATCTATTTGAGTAAACTCAGGCTGTCTGTCTGCCCGTAAATCTTCGTCTCTAAAACATTTTACAATTTGAAAGTATTTATCCATACCGCCAACCATGAGCAATTGCTTAAACGTTTGAGGGCTTTGAGGTAATGCATAAAATTGACCTTCATTCATCCTACTTGGAACTACAAAATCACGAGCACCTTCTGGTGTTGATTTTATTAAGTATGGTGTTTCAACTTCAATAAAATCCTTATTAGACAAGTAGTTTCTAACTTCTTGAGTTACTTTGTGCCTAAAAATTAAGTTGTTTTTTACAGGATTTCGTCTAATATCTAAATAGCGATATTGCATGCGTAACTCTTCGCCACCATCTGTTTTGTCTTCAATAGTGAATGGAGGCGTTTTAGCTTCATTAAGAATGGTCAACTCAGAAACTAATATTTCAATATCTCCTGTAGGAATGTTTGTATTTTTAGAAGTACGTTCAATAACAGAGCCTTTGACTTGGATAACAAATTCACGACCAAGTGTTTTTGCTTTATACATTAGTTCTTTACTAGAACGTTCTTCATCAAAAATAAGTTGAGTTAAACCATAGCGGTCACGAAGATCCACCCAAATCATAAATCCTTTATCGCGCGTTTTTTGAACCCACCCAGCTAAAGTAACTTCAGTGTTTATAAGTGATGCTCTTAATTCACCACAATTATGACTTCTATACATACAGTTGATATTAGAACTGCAAATTTAGTAAGATATACCATCATTTGGCATAATTAATAATAGAATTTAAGAATAATTTTAGATGTAATATTCTTAAAAACTTAACTAAATAGCTGTGAATCAATCACTACAATTTTCATTTTTATAGTTAAAAAATTGTTAAAACAATATTTTATTTGCACTTTTGTTGATTAATCGAAAAAATATAATTATGAAACAAATTTACTATTTAAAGCTATTATTTTTTATAATGGCTATTCTTCCTATTGGTGTTCTGGCTCAAGGAACAGTAACTGGAACAGTAACAGAAGCAAGTTCAGGAAGTCCTTTGCCTGGGGTAAATGTAATAGTTAAGGGGACAACAAATGGTACTATTACCGATTTTGATGGGAACTTTAGTATTAATGTAGATGCTTTTCCTACTACATTAGTAATATCTTCAGTTGGGTACACTACTCAAGAAGTTAATGTTGCATCTGCACAAAATATTAGTGTAGCACTACAGGATGGTGTTGCTTTAGAAGAGGTATTATTGATAGGTTCTCGTAACAAGAACAGAACAGCTATTGACACACCAGTTCCTGTTGATGTGTTGGACATAACTGAATTAACAGAATCATCGCCACAGGTGTCAGTAAATGATATCTTAAATTATGCGGCACCCTCATTTACTTCCAATACACAAACTATTTCAGATGGTACAGATCATATTGATCCTGCATCATTAAGAGGCTTAGGGCCAGATCAAGTTTTAGTGTTAATTAATGGTAAAAGACGCCATAAAACCTCTTTAGTAAATGTAAATGGAACATTTGGTAGAGGGAGTGTTGGTACAGATATGAATGCAATTCCTTCTCATGCGATTGAAAGAATTGAAATTTTACGTGATGGCGCAGCCGCTCAATATGGTTCTGATGCTATTGCTGGAGTTATTAATATTGTTTTAAAGAGAAGTACTGATTTAAATATAGTTGTACAAACAGGTGCAAATTTTACTAAAAATGAAGATAATATCGCTGGATTAAGCGAGACAGTAACTGATGGAGAGAGACTAGCTTTGGCTTTAAACTTTGGGCTTCCTATTGGTGATGACGGAGGTTTCATCAATTTTACGGGTTCATTTGATTTTAGAGGACGAACAAATAGAATGTTAGAATGGGAAGGGCAAATTTTTAATGCTTATAATGCAATAGAACGTGTTGCAGCTGCAACAGGGTACGATACATCATTATTATTAGATGATGACCTTTCTGATATTTTTAGTTTTGCAGGAGCAGCTGGAATTTCATTAACAGGAACTGAAACTAGATCAGAATTGCAAGATATTTTAAGCGCAAATGCAACGGACAGCGAGTTGGCTGCAAGAGGATTACAGCGAAGTGATTTTAATATGAACGTAGGGCAGTCTGAATTAAGAAACGCTCAATTCTTTGCAAATATGGCGATTCCAGTTAGTGAAGACGCAGAGATATATGCTTTCGGAGGCTTAGGTTATAGAGATGGTAATGCTACTGGTTTTTACAGATTACCATACCAGAATAGAACTTTTACTGCGGCTTATCCTAATGGATTTTTACCACAAATTCACTCGAGTATTATCGATAAATCTTTAGCAGTAGGGATTAGAGGTAAATTAGGTGATTGGGATGTTGATTTTTCTAATACTTATGGGAAAAACTCATTTAATTTTAATATTAAAAACTCATTTAACGCCTCTTTACAAAAGGCATCTCCTTTTGAAGCAAATGCAGGAGGTTTTGCTTATGCAGAAAATACGGTTAATTTTGATGTGAGTCAATATTTTGATGATATTTTGTCTGGGTTTAACTTTGCTTTTGGTGCTGAATATAGACTCGAAAATTATGAAATAATTGCTGGGAGTGAAGTGTCCTATGCGCAATATAACACGTTAGGGAATGTTCATGACCCTACAGATCCAGATTCAGAAGTACCAACTGATTTCTTTGACTCAGCAAGACCAGGAGGTATTCAAGTATTTCCAGGATTTAGGCCTGATAATGAAGTGAACGAATTCAGAAACTCTATGGCAGCTTATGTTGATGTAGAAGCTGATTTTAGTGAAACTTTTTTAGCTACAGCAGCTGTGAGATATGAAAATTTCTCTGATTTTGGAGGAACTTTAAATGGGAAGGTATCTTTAAGAATTAAAGCAAGCGATAATTTTAATATTCGTGGAGGGTTACAAACAGGTTTCCGCGCACCTTCATTACATCAAATTCATTATAATTCAACGTCTACCTTGTTTGTAGATGGTGTGCCTTTTGAAGTTGGTGTATTTTCTAATACGTCAAGAATAGCTAGAGTTTTAGGTATTGAGCAATTAAAAGAAGAAACATCATTTGGGGCAACTTTAGGGTTTACTGCAAATATACCTAGTGCCAATATGAAGATTACAGTTGATGGCTATGTTGTAAATATTGACGACAGAGTTATAGAAACAGGACAGTTTACTGATGGGGGTAATGCAGAATTAGCAGCACTTTTTGCACAAGCAAACGCTGAAAGAGTTGGGTTCTTCGCTAATGCCGTAGATACTCAAACAAAAGGAATTGATGTAGTAATAAATCAAAAAGGAGATCTTAGTGATAATTTAAGCCTTTCTAATACATTGGCATTTACTTTTTCGGAGACAGATATTGATAATGTGAATATTCCTTCTGCGATTGCTGCTGCTGGTCTAGACGAAACTTTTTTTGATAAAACTAGTAGAATTTATATTCGAAAAGCAGTGCCTAGAGTTAAAGGAAATTTATCTCACAATTTAAAGATTGGAGAAAATTTTAATATCTTTTTACGTAATGCCTATTTTGGTGAAGTAACTGAAGCGACTAATAGCCCTACTCCTCAAACCTACGGAGGAAAAATTGTTACAGATTTGACGTTTGGATACAACTTAGGCGAGAATACAAGAATAACAGTAGGAGCTAATAATTTACTGGATGTGTATTCGGATCAAACGGTAGATTTTAGGTCAGGAGGAAGATTCATATATTCTAGACGTTCCCAACAATTTGGAACAAATGGACGTTTCTTATTCGCAAGATTAAATTTTACTATTAATTAACTTCTTAATAATTAGTATAATATAAAAAGGGTTGCTAATTAGCAGCCCTTTTTTTTATAATTTTGATTTATGATACAAATCAATAAAAACATTCAACAATTAAAGCCTTCAGCAACTTTAGCTATTAATCAAAAAGTAAGAGAACTAAGAGCAAAGAGAGAAGACGTATTTCATTTTGGTTTTGGTCAATCGCCTTTTCCGGTACACCCTTCTATAGTTAATGCTTTAAGAGATAATGCCACTAATAACCACTATTTGCCAACACTTGGGTTAGAAGCTTTAAGGAAGACTATTACAAAATTTTTAATAACTTACCAAAACATTGATGTAAATAGTGAATATGTTTATATAGGCCCCGGAAGTAAAGAGCTATTGTATCAAACTATTTTAATTTTAGAAGGTACTTTTTTAATACCCAAAGGAAGTTGGGTGAGTTATGGTCCTCAAATTAATTCTAAAAACGGGAAGTTTGAAATTTTAAAAACCCATTTGGAACATAACTTCAAGTTAGAAGCAAGTGCTTTACAAGAGTATTGTGAAGCTAATCCTGAAGAACAAAAGATATTAATTTTAAACTCACCTAATAACCCTACAGGTGTAGTTTATTCAATTAATGAGCTTGATAAATTAGCAAAAGTTTGTAAACAGTATAATATTATTGTGCTTTCAGATGAAATCTATTCCCAGATAAATTTTAAAGATAATTTCTCCCCAAGTATGTCAACATTTTATCCAGAAAAAACAATTGTTTTCGGAGGGTTGAGCAAAGTCTTTTCAGCTGGAGGGTATAGATTAGGGTTTATGGCATTGCCCAAAGAATTACAATTTTTACACAACACGTATCGCTCTTTGTTTAGTGAAACGTTTAGTGCAGTGTCTTCACCAATTCAGTTTGCAGCTATTGAGGCTTATAAAATGAATATAGATGTTCAGATGTATGTTAAGAACTGTACTCAAATTTTAAAAGGGGTATCAAATTTTGTATTTACAAAAATCTACAATATTTTTGCAATTGATTATTAATAACA
>CAZQBE010000042.1:0-11657 GCA_964591595.1 uncultured Flavobacteriaceae bacterium | reverse complement strand
ATAGTTACTTGATTACCTTCTCTTAAAAGCGATGCTTTACCAAACGGTAGTGTATAGTAATCGGTTGGAACTTCCTGCCTAATACTTCTATATAATGCTTTATGCTCAAAAAACAACACGGGGTTGGGGTCGTTAATTGCTGTTGCTAATAAGCCTTTGGCATCATAAGGAAATGCAGGATATACTACTTTTAATCCTGGCGTTTTGGTAAACCACGCTTCATTAGTTTGTGAATGAAACGGTCCTGCTGCTACTCCAGCTCCACAAGGCATTCGCAAAACGACATCTGCATTTTGTTGCCATCTATAATACGATTTTGCCAAATAATTAACCACAGGATTAAAGCCAGAACTTACAAAATCGGCAAATTGCAATTCAACAATGCTTTTTATTCCACATATAGATAAACCCATGGCGGCTTCAATAATTGCAGACTCACAAATTGGAGTATTCCGTACGCGTTCCTTTCCAAATTCTTTCAAAAACCCATCCGTAATTTTAAAAACACCACCGTAATCGGCAACGTCTTGTCCCATTATTACAAGGTCTTTATGCTGCTTCATGGATTGACGTAAACCATCAGAAATGGCATCTACAAACCGAATTTCTTTAAATTTATTTTTGCTTTTAACTTCTTGATATACAAACTTTTTATATACATCATTTAATTCAATAGTTATATCTGCATTAACTTCAACTTCATCAAACGCTTTCTTTAAGTTTTCTTTAATTTCTTTTGAAATATTAGCCTTTATTTCGACATCTTCTTTCTCAGTAAGTAGCCTTTCTTTAAATAAATAATTAACGTAGTTTAAAATAGGGTCTTTAACTGCCCATTTACCAAGAAGTGCTTTTGGCACATATTTAGTGCCACTCGCCTCTTCATGCCCACGCATTCTAAACGTTTTAAACTCTATTAATATTGGTCTTGGACGCTTACGGATACTAGCAGCTAGTTTAGACACTTTATCATAAACTTCAATAATATTATTGCCGTCAATAATAAACGACTCTATACCATAGCCCTTACCCTTATCGGCAATATGCTTGCAATTAAATTGTTCTGACGTTGGTGTAGATAAACCGTAGCCATTATTTTCAACACAGAATATTACAGGGAGTTTCCATACCGAAGCTACATTTAAAGCTTCATGAAAATCACCCTCACTTGTACCTCCTTCTCCTGTAAACACAGCTGTTCCCTGTTTCCTGTTTTTTAAAATATTTGCCAATGCAATCCCATCGGCAACGCCTAATTGAGGCCCCAAATGTGAAATCATTCCTATAATATTAAACTCTTGTGTACCAAAATGAAAGGAACGATCTCTTCCTTTTGTAAACCCATTGGCTTTTCCTTGCCATTGCGAAAACAAACGGTATAAAGGAATCTCTCTAGTAGTAAAAACACCTAAGTTTCTATGCATTGGTAAAATATATTCATCCTTTTGCATTGCCATAGTAACACCTACAGAAATGGCTTCTTGACCAATCCCTGAAAACCATTTGGAAATTTTACCTTGTCGTAAAAGAATAAGCATTTTTTCTTCTATCATACGAGGTTTTAGCATATTCTTATAAAGAGATACTAAGGTGTCACGATTTAAATTTCTTTTATCGTAATTAATAAGTTGTTTTGTACTAGCTGTACTGCTCATGTTGTTTATTTGGTATATCAAAAGTAGCAAAATAATAATTATAGTTTTAAAATTTTCGTTTTAAACGTTATTTAGTATCGTGCTAATTTTATATATATTTGTTGTTCTGCAATTAATTTGCCTTAAAGCATATGGACTTAAAAGACCAATTAAAAAATCTATTCCCTGAGCATGTTCCTGAGAAAAGTAATGAAAGTACTGATGCATCTAGCGGAATATGGATCCAAAAAGACCCTATACTTTGTAAATATGAAAAACGAAAAGGGAAACCTATTACCATTATAGAAGGATATTCTGGCGCAACTGAAGACTTTAAAACATTAGCCAAAGAACTTAAAACCAAGCTAAGTGTTGGTGGTAGTTTTAAAGATGATAAAATTATTATACAAGGTGATTATCGGGATAAAATAATGGCCTTACTTAAAGAAAAAGGCTTTAACATAAAACGTGTTGGAGGATAACATTTATGGACATACTTCATATTACCAATGGCACTAGTTTAACTAGTTATTTGCAAGATTTAAACATTACAGGAAATATACTCACATGGCATGAAATGTTGTGTGAAGGACCCACTACAAAAGAATTAGGTTCTGATACCTTTATTAATGCTCGAAAATCCTTTTTAAATACTACTTACAATATCGAAATTGATATCGAAGAATATAAAGAAGAGATAGGCGAGCTCAATTATACCAGTAATTATTCCGAAATAGTATTATGGTTTGAATACGATTTATTTTGCCACATCAATATGATAGCAGTAATAAGCTTGTTGTTGCAAAAACAAATTACCCTCCCTATTTACTTGGTATGTAGTGGCAGAGTTAAAACTTCTAAAGACTTAAAAGGCTTATCAGAGCTATCACCAGAACAACTGAGACAACATTATAAGGATAAAATTCTTTTAACTAAAGAAGATTTAGAATTAGCAAAAACACTTTGGGATATTTATTGCGGTACTGACCATAATTTATTAAAGCCATTTATAGTTACAAGCTCTTCATTTAAATACATGAGTAATTGCTTAAAAGCGCACTTAAAACGTTTCCCAGATTCTAAAAATGGCCTAAGTGCATTAGAACAAAATATTTTAGATATTGTAAAAAGTAATACTATAAAATCTAAACACCATCTTTTGGGCTATGCTCTAAATTATCAAGGATATTATGGCTATGGAGATATGCAATTTGAAAGAATGATTGAAAACCTCAGTATCTTTTTATTTGAAGATGAACATAGTATCACACTTAATAGAAAAGGACATGATGCCTTAATGAACCAGTACAATTTTTCGGAAACAGTAAATAATGACATTAATTTTGGAGGTATTAATAGACTAGATTATCAATTTGACAAGCTGCAAAATAAACTTGTTAAATCGCATTCAAATGTTCATTAATAAATTAATAATTCAATGAAAACTGTTAATATTGGAGGTGTTCCAGAGCATTTTAATCTAGCATGGTATCTTACACTAAAAACAGGCGCTTATAAAAAAGAAGGTATTAATCTTCGTTGGAAGGATTACTATGTAGGTACTGGGCAAATGTGCAATGCACTGCGAAATAAAGATATAGACATAGCTGTAATCCTTACTGAAGGGATTGTTAAAGATATCATTGCAGGTAACCCAAGTAAAATTGTTCAAGTATTTGTGAAATCTCCATTAATTTGGGGAATTCATGTAGCTAAAAACACTTCATATAAAACTATAGATGATTTAAGAGGTACAAAAGCTGCTATAAGTAGGGGTTTGGATCTGGCTCTCATTTAATGTCATATATCAATGCACAAAATAACGATTGGGACATAGAGGCCGATTTAGACTTTACAATTGTAAAGAACTTAGAAGGTGTAATACAACATCTTACCAATGGTTCTGCAGATTATTTTTTATGGGAAAAGTTTACCACAAAACCCTTGGTAGACAACCATGCGTTTAAAAGACTAGGCGATTGTCCGTCTCCTTGACCCTGTTTTGTAATAGCTGTAAGAGAAGAGTTTTTAAAAGCACATACCAATCACTTAAAAACCATTTTAAATATTATTAATACAACTACTTCATTATTTAAAGATATTCCATATATCGACGTTACGATTGCAAATAGATACAAACAGCAACTTAATGATGTAAAACAATGGCTAAACCTTACCCATTGGTCTCAAGATAATATTGAAAAAGATACTATAGAGTATGTACAAAACCAATTACTTGCTTTAGATATAATCCCAGAAAAATGGGAATATTCAGACCTCGTTACTATGCTTTAATACACAAAAGCATCTATAATTTTTATTTATAGGTAGGGCTTTTTTTCATTGAATTGTTATATATACGTATGATTACGTATTGTTTAGTTAGTATTTTTTTTGTATATTGTAACATATTGACTACAATACTTATACGCTTTATCGCTTTTATTTGTTTTTAATCGATATTTTTAGTATTTTAGCCGAATAATTGTAACCCAAATCGAATTATATGATATATACAATTACCATCACAATTTCAGTTCTTGTTGCTATTAATTTTATTTTATTAGTATGTAGTTGTAATAAAATAAAGAAAACCAAGCGTTTAAATAGTAAAAGAATAAATAAACCTTTTATCAGTCGTGTTAGATCTACCACGCCACAGCTGCCAAACCATTTGTCTCCAACAGGGAGTTAGTTTTACTAAAGTGTTTATTGCCAAACCAAAACCCTCTATTTGCACTTAAAGGCGAAGGATGTCCACATTGTAGTATGTGATGTTTTGTGGTATCTATCAAATTAGCTTTTTTCTTTGCAAAGCCACCCCAAAGTAAGAATACAACATCTTTTTTATGTTTAGAAATACAGTTAATAACACTATCAGTAAACTGTTCCCATCCCTTATTTTGATGGCTTCCCGCCTGATGTGCCCTAACTGTTAAAGTAACATTTAATAACAATACACCTTGTTTTGCCCAACGCTCCAAGTTACCACTATTTGGGTATGGCTTGTTTAAATCTGATTCAATTTCTTTAAAGATATTTTTTAAAGATGGTGGATGTACAATACCATCTGCAACTGAAAAGCACAAACCATTAGCCTGTCCTATACCATGGTAAGGATCTTGTCCAATAATAACCACTTTAACTTCTTCAAAAGGACAATACTCAAAAGCATTAAAAATAGATTTCCCTGGCGGATAGCATGTAAATTGCTTGTATTCTGACTTTACAAAGGTAGCTAGGTCTTTAAAATAAGCCTTATCGAACTCTTGCGGTAAATAAGGTTGCCAACTTTTATGGATGTTAACTTTCATACAAGCAAAAATATCATAATTTTTATAAAATCTGCATAAGTAAAGTTTGGACATGGTGACATTTTTAAATAAAAAAACTAACTTCGCTCCTGCTTACCGCAGACAGATATCGTACCATATAAATCAATCTTGTGCTCAACTTGATTGAGTAAAAATGAATAATATCTTAATATTAGAGACAATTAAAAACATAAAATGATAAAGAAAACATTAGCGATAGTATTGACAGTTATAGCATTAATCAGTTGTAATTCGACAGGGAAGAAATCTGAAACATCAAATGAAGACCAATCAATAGTGCAAGTAGTTGGAGCAATGAAAAATGTGATGTGGAAAGGAGAACTTGCAGGAACAATTAATCTTGACACAATTAAAAATAAGGATGGTCTTTATGGACTTGGCCCTGTAGAGTATCTAACAGGGGAATTACTAATAAATAATGGAAAATCCTACGTCTCGGTAGTATTATCAGACTCAACTATGGCAGTTAAAGAAACTTACAAAATTAAAGCGCCATTTTTAGTTTACACAAATCAAAGAGAATGGGATATTGAAACCTTACCAATATATATTAAGACAATTAAGGATTTAGAAGAATTTATCAACGAAAAAACGCTTCATTATAAAAGGCCATTTGTTTTTAAATTAGAAGGGCAAATCGAAAATGCAGATATTCATATCCAAAATCTGCCAAAAGGAACAAAAGTAAGTTCACCAGAGCAAGCACATATAGGGCAGACAAACTATTCGCTTAAAAACACTGAAGTTGAAATAGTAGGCTTCTTTTCAACAGAACATAAAGGTGTTTTTACACATCATGATTCCAATGTTCATATGCATCTAATTACATCTAATAGAAAAAGAATGGGCCATTTGGACAATGTTGTTTTCGGAAATAGACCAATGAAACTTTATTTGCCCAAACGATAAGCGCAACTCCAAAAACTAATCTTTCAATTAGAATATTTATATTTACTTATTATATTAAAATTAGTGTTACAGTAGCTTTCCTATGACTAAAAAAATTGTACTACTAGCCGGTTTAGGCGATTCTACAACCTTTATGTATAATGGTTTAAAAGACGAGTTTAATATTAGTAACGTAATTATTGAGGCCTCCAGTAGTCGTAAGAAACTCCTAAAGCGACGGTTAAAACGATTAGGCTTGGTTACTGTATTTGGGCAATTATTATTTCAAGTACTTTATGTGCCTTTGCTAAGAAAATTATCTCTAAAGCGCATAGAAGACATAAAAAACAGTTATCACTTAGACGATACGGCCATTGATACTGAGAAAGTAATACGTGTAACATCTGTAAATTCTGATGTATGCTTGCAAACACTAAAACAACTAAACCCAGATGTAATAATTGTGAATGGTACAGGAATCATCTCTAAAAAAGTATTGAACAGTATTGATGCCGCTTTTATTAATACGCATGCAGGCATCACGCCAAATTACAGAGGTGTTCACGGTGGTTATTGGGCATTGGCTAACGATGACAAAGCAAACTGCGGTGTAACAGTACATTTAGTAGATCCAGGAATAGACACTGGAGGTATTTTATACCAAGCACTTATTAAGCCCACAAAACAAGATAATTTTACTACCTACACCTATCTGCAAATAGGAGAAGGTATACAATTAATGAAAAAAGCCATAAACAGTTACTTGGACGGAAATTTAAAAGCACAAGAAAGTACTACCACTAAAAGTGCACTATGGTATCATCCAACATTATGGTATTATCTATCAAAAAGACTATTCAAAGGTGTAAAATAAGACTGCTACTTTCTAAGGATAACTTCTCAGTAAGAATATTTACCTTTGTTACCTTAAAAAAAAGATTTTCCTACATAGGTAAATGGCATAATGATAAATATTCATAAAAAAACATTACAAGACTTAGAGTTTAATACAGTACTCCAACAAATAAGCACCTATTGTGTTAGTAATTTGGGTAAAGATGAAGTACTTAATATTGCGCCTTTTAAATCTAAAGAGACGCTGCTTAAATCCTTGCACCAAGTTAATGAGTATGTCTCATCCTTTGAAAATGATAATCGCATTCCTAATCATGGATTTGATGAGATAACCGAAGCCATAAAACTTCTTGGTATTGAAAATTCATTTCTTGAGATTGATAGCTTTCGCAAAATTGCTACAATTTCTGAAACTTCAAATATGCTTATTATTCACTTTAAAAAATTTGAAGAATATTATCCTACTTTACATATTGATGCTTCTCAAATAGAATTAACCACCCAAATTATCGAACAGATTAATTCTGTTATTAATAAGTTTGGTGAGATTAAAGATGATGCCAGTGAAACACTTTACAGTATTAGAAAAGCCATCAATGCCTTAAATGGTAAGATTAATTCTAGTTTTACAAGTGCTTTAAATAGATGTCATAGTCAAGATTATCTTGATGATATTAGAGAATCTGTAGTTGAAAACAAGCGCGTGTTGGCTGTAAAAGCTATGTATAGACGTAAAGTAAAAGGGGCTATACTTGGAGGTAGCAAAACAGGAAGTATTATTTATATTGAGCCAGAAGCTACTTTACAATTTCATAGAGAGTTAAATAATTTGCAATACGAAGAAAAAGAAGAAATCACAAAAATCCTTAAGGAACTTACAAATTTTATCAGGACTTATAAGCCCTTATTAATACAATACCAAGACTTTTTAACTGCCATAGATGTTGTTTACGCAAAGGCCATGTATAGTAAATCTATAAATGGGATTTTTCCAAAGTTAACCAACCATAGATATTTATACCTAAGAGAAGCATTTCATCCAATTTTATTATTAAATAATAATGAAAATGGCGAAAAAACATTTCCGCAAACTATAGAGATTTCTAAAGATAGCCGCATTATCGTCATTTCAGGACCAAATGCTGGAGGCAAAAGTATTACACTAAAAACTGTTGGCTTATTGCAAGTAATGTTGCAAAGTGGTCTTTTAGTCCCTGTACATGAACGCAGTGAGATGTGTTTGTTTGATAGGATACTTAGCGATATTGGTGATAATCAGTCTATCGAAAACCATTTAAGCACTTATAGTTATCGTTTAAAGCAAATGAATTATTTTCTCAAAAAGTGCAATAAAAACACGCTTTTTTTAATAGATGAATTTGGAACAGGAAGCGATCCTGAACTTGGAGGTGCACTAGCCGAAACATTTTTGGAGGTGTTTTATGAACGTGAAGCCTTCGGATTAATAACCACACATTATAGCAATTTAAAGTTGTTGGCAAACGAGTTACCGAATATGAAAAATGCCAATATGATGTTTGATGATAGAAGCTTAGAGCCTCTTTACAAACTCATATTGGGTGAAGCAGGAAGTTCATTTACTTTTGAAGTCGCACAAAAAAATGGAATTCCATATAGCTTAATTAATAGAGCTAAAAAGAAGATAGAACGCGGTAAAGTTAGATTTGATAAAACTATTGCAAAACTGCAAAAGGAACGTTCAAAACTGGAAAAAACAGAACGCTCTCTTAAAATAAACGAACAAAAGAAACTCATAGAAGCTAATAAATTAGAAGGTATAAATGCAAAGATTCAAAGGAAATTAGAAAGCTATCAAGAATTATACGACAGTAATCAGAGGCTTATTTATTTAGGACAAAAAGTTAATGATATTTCCGAAAAATTCTTTGATAACAAGCGTAAACGTGAATTATTAGATGAATTGTTTAAACTGGTACAAATTGAAAATTCTAAGCGTAAAAAAATACCGATTAAGCAAAAGAAAGTCATAAAAGAAAAGGAAAAACAGATAAAAGAAGAGGTAGAAAAGAAAGTGGCTGTTATCCGGAAAAAGAAAAAAACAGCCAAGATTAAACATGTCGAAAAAACGAAGCCAAAACCTGTTTTAAAAATTGGAGATAGAGTACGTTTGGAAGATGGTCGCGCTGTAGGAAGTATAGACAAGATCGAAAAAAACAAAGCTATCGTAAATTATGGTATGTTTACAACCAATGTTAGTATAGACCAATTGGAACTGGTAGAATCCAAGTAATGATGGATGCGTTACCCAAACATAAAAAACTAATTTTATTCGATGGCGTTTGTAATCTTTGCAATGCGTCTGTACACTATGTTATAAAAAGAGATAAAAAGAATGTATTTATGTTTGCGCCTTTGCAATCAAGAATAGGTGATGAAATTATTAATATTTACAATATCGACACGTCTAAAACAGATTCTATTTTACTTTATGAAAACGATAAAGGGGTTTCCTATAAATCAACAGCTGGTTTAAAAATAGCTTCAAAACTTAGATTTCCAACAAACCTTTTAATTGTTTTTCTTATTGTACCATCGTTTATCCGCAATTGGTTATATGATTTTATTGCTAGAAACAGATATAAATGGTTTGGAAAAAAAGACGAATGTATGATTCCTACACTAGAAATAAGCTCTAGGTTTATTATATAAAAGAAGCCTTGAATTATTATTAATTCAAGGCTTTTTACATTTAACAATTAACACGATTAAATGTAACGTCTTAGCACACTTATTTTTGGTTGCAGTAAATATATTTAGGTTTTCTGCAGCAACGCAATTTTTTCGTTTAAATCCATAATTTAATTGTTGAAAGATAGATATAATAGAAACATACAAATAAATTAAACTATTTAAAAATAGATATTTAACAAAAAAATTAACTATTTTTAAACATAACAAATACTATATATCATGAAAAAATCATTTTTTTATTTTGCAATGAGTGTATTCATATTGGGTGCTTTTTCTTTTGTAAATGTTGAAAACAAAACAACTACTAATACTGACATAAATAATTATTACATAAATAAAATAAGTGGTGTAAAAGCCTATACTTTAGAAATAGCAGAAGCTATGCCTGAAGATAAATATACTTTTAGACCTCATGATTCTGTGAGAAGTTTTGGCGAGCAAATGGCACATTTAGGGATGTCGTCTAAATTTTTATTAAGTATGTTTATTAAAGGAGAACCTATGCCAACTGACCCAGAAGTATTTGCTAATATAGGAAAGATGGAAAAAGAAATTGGAGCTTCCAAAGAAGCATGTATTAAAGTTATTACTGAGGCTTTTGACGCTCTTACAGAAGCATACAAAGGTATGAGTGCTGAAAACTTAGACGAAACTTTTGTAATCCCATTTGATCCTAGTCAACCAAGTTTTACCAAGGAAAAAGGGTTTCAATTTATTTACGAGCATATTGCTCATCATCGTGGTCAAGCATTGGTCTCATTAAGAATGCAAGGGATTAAAGCACCAGCTTATAGGTTGTACTAATTTATTCTATGAATAAAATAGATGTCTTAAAAGATTTCAGAATAAAAGCTTTTTTTGTTCAATTAGTATTTTAATTACTACTGAATAATTGAACCACTTTTTTTGCTTTTTTTAAGTGTTTCTATTGCTTCGTCAAACTACCATATTCTGTCCAAGAACCATCATAAACACTTAGATTTTTATAATTAGCCATTTCTGCTGCCAAAGCTAAAATACAAGCCGTTAT
The DNA here is from genome assembly GCA_964591595.1 of uncultured Flavobacteriaceae bacterium. Taxonomy (GTDB): domain Bacteria; phylum Bacteroidota; class Bacteroidia; order Flavobacteriales; family Flavobacteriaceae; genus JAADHG01. The sequence continues at coordinate 1,182 of CAZQBE010000042.1, read as the reverse complement.
ACCTGAACCACAAGAAAAGATTAATTTTTTATCTGGTTTTGCCAAGTTATTAAAAATAGCTGTTAGTTCTTCGTTGGATTTTAAACAGTTTCCATTTATTAAATCGGTAAATGGTAAATTTTTAGAATTTGGAATTGTACCGCTTCGTAAACCCTTTCTTGGCTCTGGTATAACACCTTTAAATCTTTTAGCAGAACGTGCATCTAAAATCAAACACTTAAAATCGTTTGAAATGGATTTAAGTTCATCGAAAAATTTAAAATATTCAGAATTATAGCTACCTTCAAAATTACCTCGTTCAAACTCTAAGCTTGTTTTATCTTCTATTTGGAAATTCTTTTTTTTCCATTCTGGCAAACCTCCATCTAAAACAGCAACATTGTTAAACCCAAATGCTTTAAATAAATACCAAGCTCTAGCGCTAGAGTAAATACCTTTATCATCATAGATTACAATAGCACTTTCCTTATTAATCCCCAATTTTTGGGCTTCATTAGTAAATTGTTTAACTGAAGGTACTGTACTCGGAAATTTTGCAGACACATCACTAAACTTGTTTTTTAAATCAAAAAAACGAGAATTAGGAATTTGCTTGGTTTCTTCTAACGAGTTGTTATCAGTTACTTTTAGGATGCTTGCATCGAGTATTACAATATTTGAAGCATTTAAATTTTGATTTAACCATTGCGACGAAACCAGAGGACTCTCAATTGTAACCATAAAAAATGTAGTTTAAGCTTATTCAACTCATTTCGCCTTCTTAGTGGCACTTATTTTACCTCTTCATAATGGTCGTCCCAATTCCTTACATGAGGTTTGCCTAATTTTCCAACAGACTTTGCAACTAGCATGGATACCATTGCATCACCAGTAACGTTAACTACAGTACGACACATATCTAATGGTCTATCAACAGCAAATATGAGTGCAAGACCAATAGGCAACAATTCTGGTGGAAGTCCTACAGATTCTAGCACAATAACAAGCATCACCATTCCTGCTCCAGGAACTGCAGCACTACCAATTGAAGCTAATAAAGCAGTTAACACAATGGTTATTTGATCTCCGAATGTTAAGTCAAGACCCAAAGCTTGAAATATAAAAACAGCAGCCACAGCTTGATACAAACTGGTACCATCCATATTTATGGTTGCTCCAACTGGAAGCACAAAACTTGAGACT
>CAZQBE010000041.1:0-11800 GCA_964591595.1 uncultured Flavobacteriaceae bacterium | reverse complement strand
TGTCTTTGAAGCAGGATGTGTAAAATCTTCATGTCTAACCATTCTTTTTTGTATGTCTTTGTCAATTATAAATTCAATAGTACATAACGAACATTTTAGTTTGCCTGTTCCTATTCCTGAAGACATACAGTTCACACATTCCAAATAATAAACATCACGAGTAGGATCTTGTGTTTTTAAGATAATTTTTTCGTGTTTACATTGAGATATAGGAGTAAACCAAATCATTCTGTTGTGTCAATTATTCCACTTTCGTCAACGGTAAAAACTACTTCTTGTTGTGCATGATACGGACTGTCATCCATTTTTGCTACACGCTTTTTACCTGATTTTCTTAAGTAAACACGGTATGTTGATATGTGTCCTACGATGTTTCCCCCTGCTGGTTTTACAGGATCGCCGAACATTTGAGCTGGATCAGATAATACTTGGTTGGTGATTATGCAAACCATTTTCCAAGTTTCAATTAACCTACCTATTTTTCTCATGTGAGCTCCAATTTTAGATTGACGTGAATGTAAATATCCTCTACCGAGATATTCAGTTCTAAAGTGTGCAACTAGAGAATCAACGATTAACAGTTTTGGTTTTGGATCTTCTTTTTGTTTATCGTTCAAGTCTTGTGAAAGGTAATTGTTTAACGAGTCAACTATTTGGACTTGGTGTCCTGAATTGTATGCTTTTTTAACTATAATTCCGTCTAAGAATTTTTCTACTTCTGCGTCAGTAGTAGCAAGTCCTTTGCCTTTTACGATTTGCACTATTCTTTCAGGTCTAAATGTATTCTCGGTGTCTATCCAAATTACTGATCCACCTAAGCCACCTTGCTCGACAGGTAATTGAGCTAAAACTGCTGCGGTGTGACAAATTTGTGTTTTACCTGAACCGAATTGACCGTAAAATTCTGTAATGGCTTCTGTTTCTAATCCACCACCCAATAATTCGTTGAGTTTATCTGAACCTGTTTTTAATTTTTCTACTTTATTAGTACGATATTTCCAAATATCTTTTGCACTTAATTCAGATTTACGTATTACGTCTTTTTCCTCTAACGCTTTTTTTGCCTTTTTGACTAGATCAAAAGCAGGTTCTTCGTCTAATCCTGTTACGTCTTTAACTTCTATTGGACTACAAACTGCTAAATCCATAACTGTAAAAATACCTGCTTCGTGAAGCCTTTTTGCTCGTACAGAACCTATTCCATCTAAATCTTCTATTGGTTGGAATACAGAATCTTCAACGTCTTGCATTTGTTCGTTAAGTTCTACTTTTGAATTTGGTTTTTCTTTCGGCAATTCTTTCTCACTTTTCTTTTTACTAGGTGGCATATTTATTTATTCCTGTGGCTTCTCACTCATAATTTTTTCTAATGTGTTAACTATTAAACGTAATTGTTTTTTTTCTTCTGATATGTTTTCAGTTAGTTTTGATATTCCTTGCATGATATTACCTATATCTTCTTTGTGTTTTGATTCTAAGTCGTTAACTTGATCACGTACAACTCCAATCATGTCATAATTATTGTTGATTCTTTGTTTGTCTAAAGTGCTAAACTCTAGTTTCTTGGTAGGTTTTTTGGTTTGTTCTGCTTCTCTAAACGGTGATTGATTTTCCAACGAAGTCCAAATATTGTCACAATTATCACAATGCCTTTCTGTTAGAAAAAATCTTTCGTTTAAAACCACGTGTTCATGTATTGTTGTGTGTGGACAACCACATTCTCTACATTTAGTTTGTGTCATTTTTTTCCTCTGTGATAGAGATTATACCTATATTAGGTATTTCGTCTTTTTCAAGATCTCTAGTTTTTTTACCTTTTTCTGTTAGTTTGATTAGATTACCGTTTCTTTCTAAAACTCCACTTTTTGCCATTTCACTTATTCTACCTCGAATATGTTCGTGTTTTGCACTATCACGTATAATGTGGATTTGTTCGAAGATTTGGTTAGTCGTTAGACCGTCGGTATGTTCAGATAATAATTTGCGAATTAAAAAAGAGTTCATGGTTTACTTTTTCCATACTTCTGCGAATACTTTTAGTAAACCTTCCCAAGAAATCATTTTTTGTGTTGGCGTGATTGGTTGACCGTTAACCTTGTATAATTCTGTAATTTGATCCCAAGCGTATTTTCCTACGCTGTCGTAAAATGCTTTTACTTCTTCGGTATTTTTAGCAAATGTTTTGTTTTCAGATGAAGTTTCGGTAAACTTGTCTAATGAACCACTTGAAGTTTTTGGTGTTTCTGTGGTCGATGTTTTTGTCAATGTTTTAGTAGGTTTTACTTCGCCACTTACTTGTTTATTAAAACAATCGTCGTTAGTGCATATTGCCCACGAACCGTCAGGTCTTTTACCAAGATTGATCATAGTGTTAAGTTCCCATGCTTCGTCACAGCATTGGCATGAACCTTTTCTGTTTGATTTTATTTTACCCAATTTTATCGCTTCCTAATGTTTTTTTTGAAGTAAGAACTAGTGTCAATAATATCTTCCATGATCTTCCAAACAGGTACGCCTGTTTTTTTGTGATGATTTTTGATTCTTGTGTGAGATCGTTCTGAAATTAGAACGTGTTTTTGAGTTGTCATTACGTAGTTAATATTAATTAGTATTAATAAATGTTTGCTAGAACTTACCAAAACAATCACGGCACGTTCTGTAATCACCGTCGTAATAATCATCTATTTCTGTTTTAAGAATTTTACCACATATTTGACAATTTTCTAGTTTACGTGCTTCTGTGTACGAATGTATTTTAGGATCAAAAAGATATTCTTCGTTAGTCGTCAAAATAGTAAACACAACTCCTTATTTTTACGCCGTTTTTTTCATAATTACTTATCTTGTAAGTCATTTGAAACTTCCTTACACGTGCATTTTTTTTCTGCTTCTTCGTGTTCTTTAATTTTTTCTTGCATTTTTTGAATCATTTGGTTTTTTTGGATAATGTCTTGTGCCATTAATTCCACGAGATTCTCGAATGTTTTTATTTGCTGACCGTTAGCCTGATAAAAATTAGCCTTGCTCATTTGAATTTGATCAGCGAGTGACGGTTGATTTGGTTGCATACTCATGTTAATTTTTTGCCTATCCTGTTTTATAAATGTGTCTTGACTAGCTAAAAAGCTAAAGATTTCCAGCTTTTTCTATACTATACTAAAAGAAACCTATTATTTAATTAATTAATTAATTAATTAACGAAAAGAACGTATAGAACGATTTGAAAAACTGTAAAATTTTTAGCTAAGAGCTATAATAATATACCCATTTAAGTTGATTGCCTACTCTTATCCTAATTTTACCTTCAGGACTAGACGGTAATGAACTATCTGACGAATAAATTGAAGAACTCGACCAATTAAGTAATCCACTTGTACTAGTCATCTGTAATCTAGAACTATCAAGTTGCATATCATGTTTTACGTAAGTTGTGTTTCCACTAAACATAAAGAACGATCCACCATCTGATTTAATATAACTAGTACCATCAAAGTCTATTCCTTTGAAGTTATTTATATAACGTGTTCCTGAATTTTTTGCAGTTATTTGATTTATATCTTCTAGACTGCCACCTTGAAAGTCGTGAGTCGAAGCATTATATTTGATTTCACCAGTATTGCTAGAGTTTCCTGCTAAGTTAAGAGTGCCATTTCCATAAATTTTATAGCTACTCATATTTAGATCTGCGTCGGCAGTAAAACCACTAAACGAAGTGCTACCACCACTTTCTAAATCAACTTCACTTCCATCAGAATGTCTTACGGTCAACCTATCACTGTTCCCTGAATCACAGAATAATCTTATCTTATTTGCGTCAGGGTTTGAAGGAGATCCCATATCGCCAAATTCAGCATAATTATCGTTTAAGACTAAACTAGTGCCAGATAAAAGATAAAATTGACTAGCATCAAAATACACTCTTGTTGTTCCAGCTATTAACCAATAGAATTTATCACCTGTTGGAACATTGAAATAAAATCCATTACTGTCAGCTTCCATGCCAATATCTGCACTATTCCATGTAGGACTTGACGTACTACTTGCTGTTGAAAATATTAATTGATCTAAGCCGTTTACGTTATATGTGTTCATATTTAGATCTGCGTCAGCACTAAATCCACTAAACGAAGTTGAAGCTCCACTTACACTAGCCCATGATAATGTTCCACTTCCATCGGTTTTTAAGACATAGTTTGCATTACCGTCACTAGTTGGCAAAGTCATGGCAGTTGTACCAAATCCTATTGCGTCTATATATGCGACTCCATCTACCCATAAATCTGTCCATTGGTTTCCTGATGTTCCTAAGTCTTTATTAGACTGTGGAATTAAATCTGCGTTGATTGACGTAGTTCCTAAATTATCTAATTCTGTATTTGCTCCACCTACTTGTGAAGCTACGTATGCCTTGATTGATTGTTGTGTAGCGATGCCAGTTGCACTATTTGATGACATATTATCTTCATCATAAATTGTAATTTCCTGTGGCGTGGTTGATGATCCACTTGTGTTTCCTAACACTCTCATGTTAGTTACGGTTGCCATTTTACTTTGAGCTATTCCTGCACTTGCGTCGATATTATTATTTACTACATTTCCATCCACCCATCCTGTTCCTGAAACATATTTGAGGACTGTATTGTTTGAAGGTGTACCTATTACAGTATCGCCTAAATCATCTAACGAAGATCCTGTCTTATTGATTTTTGTCCAATCTATGATAGCTCCTGAATCTATATTTACGTTAACAACATTACCGTCAACCCAAGCAGAACCACTCCATTTTAAGACGGTGTTAGCAGAAGGCGTACCAATGGTAGTATCACTAAGATCGTCTAAACTTGCATTGATTTTTGAACCAGCGATAGCAGCATTTGAAGCTATTTGATCGTTTCCTATTAGACCGTCAACCCATTTACTTTGAGTTGAATCGTATCTTAGAACTGTATTGGCACTAGGAGTAGAACCAATCAATGTATCGCCTATATCGTCTAAAGTAGAACCTGATTTGTTAATCTTTGCCCATGTAATTGTACCGTCAATATTTGCGTCAACTACATTTCCATCCACCCATGCCGAACCTGACCATTTTAAGACCGTATTTGCACTAGGAGTGCCTATTGTGGTATCTGCAAGGTCATCTAAAGACGAACCAGCTTTATTTATTTTTGTCCAAGTTATGTTTGCACCTGCGTCAATATTTGCGTCAACTACATTACCGTCAACCCATTCTGATCCTGACCACTTCAAAACTGTATTTGCTGAAGGAGTTCCTATTGTGACGTCACTTAAATCATCTAGTGATTGTGATGACGTGGTGACATTAGATAGGTTTTTAGTTGAACCACCTGTCCTGATTATAATATTTCCACTAGAATCTCGGTAAATAGAACCGTTTGTTGACGGTGTGGCGTGAGTTGCAGTAGGGAGTAAAATACCTGAATTGTTTACTTCAAACATCGGATCTAGGTTTCCAGCTCCATCCATCACGTTGATTTCTACTCTTGCTGCTTCTGAACCATTAGTTTTTGAAACTATTTTTGTATTTAGTCTTGCGTATGTTTTACGTGCCACTGAACTGTTATAACCATCCATAGCATATCCACCAACAAAGTCACCGACAGCAGGCGTTGAATCAGTAGAAACTGTTTTGAATTCTGGCTCGTTGGTTGACGAAGATACGCCGAATAATTCAGCATATCCAGCATTACTTGTAGCGTTATCACTTATTGTTAACCTTTGACCTCCACCTGTATAGATATGTAAATCGTGATCTGTTGTAGGAGTTCTAACTGTACCTGTACTGTAAATATCTTTTATGTATGCATCTGCCCAAACTAACGTTGCACTTCCGAGATTTTGATCAATCGGATTACTACTTCCGTCAACTGAACCAGCAGTATAATTTGGCAATAAATCCTGATTAATTGCAGTTGGATCTGTAAGATTATCTAACGCTTGAGAAGCTCCACCACTAACAGTTGTTGCAGTATTCATAACTGCAAAAGCTCCATTACTAATTACGTTATTACTTGCGTCGTATGTTTTTTTATCGGCATAATATTGAAGATATACAAATTGATTATCGTTGACGGTTAAGTTTGAAGCTAGGTCAATATTTCCGTATCTTTCTAGTGTTAATATTTTGCCTTCTATTGGAGTTAAAATTAAAATTTGACCGTCGTTTTTTATTCCATCTACCCATTTTACAGTAGGTTCTGTGGTCGAAGGATTACGGTTAGAACCGTTAGTATTAGTGCCTGCTTGTTGAACCTGAATTACGCTGGAATTTGCTTTTATTCTATTCCAATATGATGTGGCAGTTCCGTCATCTTCTAATTTTGTGACGATTTGTACCGTAGGTCTAAATGTAGTTGTTCCACTTGCCGAACCTGATTTTCCACCTAAACCACCAAAGTTAATTCCTTGTGTATTTCCTTTTGCTTGTTTAAAAAACGAATCACGAAGTTTGTTCTGCTCTTTACGCAGTTGAGATATATACCATTCGTTAGTTTTAGGTTGCCAGCTCAAGGTTGATCAGTATCTCCTGACTCAAGTACAAATTTGCGTATGCCATCCACTTCTGTATAATATCCATCACTATCTATAATATGTTTTACTCCTGAACAAACTAAGTTCATGGTTTGCTGATCACTTTCATTGTATGGTACACGATCTCCTGTAATTGTTAATGCCTTACCGAGTTTAATTCTTGCGTCACCTAATGCCCTAACGTGCCATTCTTGAGGGAAAAATTTCCTTCTTGCCAAAACTGCATTACCTACTGCAAGTGCATTGTTATAATCTTGTTCGTCTTCCCTTCTGATTAATTCAGTACGAGGATCTGCTATGCCTGTTGTGGTTCTATTTGTTGTTACGTACAAGTCTTTCACAAAATGAAATTCATCTATTGCCAATCTTGAAAATGCTGTCACTACATTTGAGTTTGTTGGTGGCTCGAAATCTGCTACGACAGTTCCGTCATCTTGCATTGTTGGAGTGCTACTTCTTTTCTGTATTGCTTTGGTAAATCCATCGACACCTTTTTCCCAAGTTTGTCCTGCCAATTCAGTTAACATATCCCAAAATGTTTCAGCGTTGGCGTTGTAATAACCTACGTCTTGTGTGTAATTTTCCTTGTAAAACCAGCCTAGACATTTAACATAACGCCAATCAAACGCTACTCCTGTGAACTCACGTTCTTTGATTGTAAAGTCGAATGGTAAAATAAAGTCGCCAGCTTTTACTGCTTCGTCAATTCTACCCACAAACAATTCCATTCCACTATTTTCACCAAAAGGTAATGTCACATCTTGCCATTCGTTATTTACTCTAATTGTAAACTCTTGGAATACTACACGGTCAAATTTATCCATAGCCCAAAAAACCATAGGAAAATCTGCTGTAAATGTTGTTCTTGTAGTTTCATTATTTGTGTATTCGTTTGCAATTTCTGAAAATAATCCTAACCTGATTTTGAAATGAACTCCGTTTATTTCGCCCATATCTTCGCTACTTAAACCTCTATTCCAACCTACTCGACCATTTTTATCAAAATTCATGTTAGATGTTCTAATGTAAGGGTGATTCTGATTACCACCGTAGTCCTGACCAGCTTGATATGCAGAACTTGATGATCCTTCGTTAGGATGTGCCGACTCGTTCTTTGGATGTGGAAACCATACATTCAACCATGCACCACGAGATGAAAGATTTGTATCTGTTCCAGCGTTATCGTAAATATCATTAAATAACCAATTATGAACTGTTGTACGCCAATCATATTGAACTTCTACGGCAGATTTTTCAATACCTGTTGCTCCTGTAATCAACTGTATGTTATCGACTAAATGGAAAGGTGTACCAAAGTTTTTGATACCTGAATCGGTAGTAGCTTGCCATGCAACTTGCCACGTTCCACTACTACCTGTTCCATTAAATTTATAGACTTTACCATCATCTAAATTATTTATTACATCACGTCTTACATTACCTCCTACTGTATCATTTGTAGGGAAATTACTAATACGCCAATTACCATTAGTGCTATGGCTACTATCCCACTCTACGATACAATTCTTTTTGTTTGATACTGATTGAGTAGTGTACGCACCAGCCGTAGTGAAAGCTCCTATGGTAAACGTTCCATTATCTTTTACTACGTATCTATTCCCATCATAAATGCCATTATTTACTGCTCTATCTGACGCTGGGCTTGAATCAAAACCATTAGTACGTTTGGCATACATAGCCTGTAAATCACTTGCGTCTTTGAAACCTGACACATATTTTACTGATACTTGTTCGTATGGATCTTCAGGATTTTCTCTATTCCAATTTGTTCTTGATATATTCCAATCAACCATAAAACCACTCCAACTGTGATCTGATGTAGCAGAAGGAATTCCACTTAACCCTACTAGATTTTGTTTGAACGAAGCTATGTTCCCATACCCACTTGTAGCATTATATCCTGCTGTCCAAGGCGTGTACGAAAAATACGCTGCGTCGGTACTGTTATTGCTGTTTACAGAATAGTTTGGATCTATTGTAAAATCTTCTTGCCAATAATTATCTGTCGTTCCTCTATTTGTTTGTGGTTGTGGTATCGGCAAAGAATTTTGATCGACTTTTGAAGTCCAAAAACGTGTTTGTGGGAATGTTGTATGTTCTGTTTTAACCTTATCACCTTTACTGTACGTAGTTTGTGCGTGTACGTTTCTTTGCATACCGTGTAAATAGTTTGACGCAAACTTTGAAAACTCCACAGGTAATGATCCACCGTTACCAGCACCTTTGATAATTATGTTATTTTTGTAAAGAATATTATCGGTAATTGCAGTTTGATCATCTTCCGAACCTGAAGGCGTAACAGATACAGGATCTAATGTGACTCCTGATGACGTATTGCCAAAAGGTTCTGCAATCACGTTAACTGTACGTGTTGATGATCCTGATGGTTCATAATCATAATAATAATCTGTTAACGTTCCCCCTGTAGCTGGTGGATCTTCAAGTTTTTTTATTACGTCACCAAGTAATTCATGGTATGAAGATAATCCGTTTGGCGACCATGTTTGTTTTAGACTTGTATCGCCGGGCAAATTTAACGTGCCGTATGTGAATGTCGTGCCACCTGTTCCTTTATTTGCGATAGCAGAAGTAAGTAAATTCTCGAATCTTTCTTTAGGTGTTTTGAATATATCACGTCTTCCGTCAAACATTTCCTGTAAGACATATTCCAAACCTATTAGTGGTATTGTTATCATTTCACCACCATTTTCATCAACGGTAATTGAAACTTGTCCTAATTGTCCACGAAATAGTTTTCCTGCGTTTCCATCAGAAGTTATTTGAACGTCAATTAAGTATGAGTGTTTTGCTTCTTTATCGACCAAAATTGGAGCTCGTCTTACAAAAGTTCCGTCAGGAGGCACGTCAAGTGTGACAGTTGCGTTGTTTTGTGAGTCAATTCCCACGTTATTGTATTCTAAACGGTTTAAGTATGGAGTTAAATCGCCATTCGAAATTAAATTTTGTGTGACGGCACTAAGGCTAGAAGAAGTCTTGCTTACAAGCTTACAAACAACTGAATATCTTTTTGCCAATGTCTATCACGTTAATGCTGTGTATGTTCCACCAAATTGTAGAGCCATTTCGAAGTTTAAAACCTTTCCTTGTGGTTGATGTGCTAAAACTAAAGAACGAATTGAAAGTCCTGCTGTCGGTAATGGATCAAAACCTAACCTAGATGAGTTTGGATATTCCAATCCAAATTTACCGTATTTATGGTCATTTGCGTGTGGTGAGGTTGATACCTCAACTTGAACTTCTTTTGCAAAATTTATTAATTTTTTAATATTGGTGTCATTACTATCGATTTTAATATATCCACGAACTTGAAATGAAATGTCACTAGCTCCATTATCTTGAATTTTTATCAGTCTTGTACCGTCGTTAGTTGGTGAAGGTTTTGCGACGATTTGATTTGCAAAATTCATTGTATTAGATTCTGTAATTTGTGTCGTTGCGTTAAATTCTAATTTTTGTGAAGCTGGTAATTGTGCTACGGTATGCGATGATTTTGGATTGTCTTTTGTGCGTTTAAACAATATTGCGTTAGCCATTATACAACATCCCCTAATGAGTCACCTAAATAAAAGTAATTAAATCTCATGTGACTATCACGCATACGTTCTGTGTTTGACGTTGTTGGTGCAGTTTGAGATATGCTTGTATCTGCCGTGAAAAATACATTTCCATTCCTAATGTTAATTAAATAATTTAATTCTGGTATTGATTTTGCTGCCTCTAAAACTTTCTTACGAATATCAAAGACAGAACCGGGCTGGAATAGACTTGATACCATAGCTACTATTGCCTTATACGTGACAGTTAACGCCATGATTACACCAGCTAATTTTGTAATTGGTCCAAGTTTTCGTGAACCTGCCTGAATAAACGTTCCAACAGGATCGGCTGCCCACGGTTGGAATTGATTAATTATATCTTCTGTCTTATCCATTTTGTTTTCTAGTTTTGAGATACGATCTTTAATTGCTTCTTTATCTTCAAATAAACCAAATAGTTTTTTGTCAGGATCACGGCTTTGGAAAATTCCACTTAACCTTCCTAGTTTTTTATCTGCGTTTTCTGCTTCTTCTGCTAATTGTGTTGCTTTAGCGACTTTTTTTGCTTCTGCGTCTAATTTATCTGGATCGACAATCATAATATCGATTTCTTCATCTACTTCCATATTGGTTAACGGATCAACGACCATAATACTTATAAAATAGTGCTGTTATAAAATCTTTTTACGGTCTAACTACGTGATCGCCCATCATTGTGCGTATAAACTCCTTTGTTTTTTTGGATAATTCACGCTGAACCTTTTTCTTGTTTTTACGTATTGTTTCTGATACGTATTTTCTTGCTCTATATTCAGGTATTTTATGTCCTTTGGAAAAATATACTGTATCATCAATTTCATATTTTAACGTTGGATGTGGTCTATCTTTTGTAGGTTCTTTTGGTTTTACGAAAAATGCACGTCTTCCATGTTCAATCATAACGGCTACTGGAAAACCATCTATCGATTTGTAATCTGAAACAATATTCCATTGAACTGCATTTTTACCTGTCACGGTGAAACTTCCATAACCTGTATCATCATTGATTGTATGTCCACGTGATACTGTTGATTCTATAATTTTTTCTGATATTCCATCCCTACGCATTTGTTTGTGTATTTTTTCAAGTATGTGTTTTGTAATTAAATCACCTAATGTTTTTTCTAAGAAATGTGGATAGTCTATTGTTATTTGTGCGACACGCAGTTTAACATCGCCCATATCGACTCCTGTTAAAATACTGTTAGGTCTAAGAGTTTTTTTACGTGCTATGATGATTCACGTTTGAAGCTAGTGTGTGTCACTATTCTTCCTTCAACTGGAAGTACGACGACTCCACCGACGTTTCTAAGCAAACCAACTCTTGTTATATCCAAAACAAATTTGTTTCTTAATACGTTTGTAGAAGATGCTTTAGTTGTAAAAACTTGAACTACGTTTATTTGAACACGATTTCCAGCTTCTCTTTGAGTTAACCAATAACTAATAGTTTTTGTATCAGAAGGTGTACTGTTTGAATCGACTTCTGAATTAGTCAATACTAGGTTTATTGTTGCTGTGTGTTGTTGACCTGTTCTAACTAATTGAATTGAACCATCATCGGCATAACGATCTTCATCTGTCCATTGGTAATTTACTGTTACCTCTTGGATTGATTTAAGACGATAGTG
>CAZQBE010000040.1:0-12021 GCA_964591595.1 uncultured Flavobacteriaceae bacterium | reverse complement strand
TTGTGCCAATATATTATTGGAGTCTGCCCCAAGCATTACCAAAATGGCACCTATTATAATAACACCATGTATTGCATTAGCTCCAGACATAAGAGGTGTATGCAATACCGTAGGAACATGACCAATTATTTCGACACCAACAAACACCATTAAGATGACTACGTATATTAATTGAAGATTTTGGCTTATAAAATTGGCTATTTCTGTCATAATTAAGTTTATTTAGTTTTACCGTTTTGTCTAATTATTCCATCTTGTATAATTAATGTTTTATCAGTTATTTCTTCATCAAGATCCCACTTGAATGTATTTCCATCAGTTAAGTGTAGAATAAAATTGTACATATTTTTTGCAAATAATTCACTTGCATTGGTCGAAACACTTTCGGGTGAGATAGTTGTTCCTATAATTTTCACGCCATTTTTTATAACTGTTTTATACATTTTGCTTAACTCACAATTGCCGCCTTGATCTGCTGCTAAATCTATTATAACGGCACCATTTTTCATTTGCTTTACTTGTTCTTCTGTAATTAAAACAGGCGATTTCCTCCCAGGAACCATTGCCGTTGTAATAACCAAATCGGCTTGAAATAATGACTTATTTACAGCTTCCTTTTGGCGTTTTGCATACTCTTCTGAAGCTGCTTTTGCGTAAACACCTTCATTATTTTCGCCATTCGCCTCTACCGCTATAAATTTTGCACCTAAAGATTCTGTTTGCTCTTTGGTTTCCAGTCTAATATCGGTAGCCTCAACAACTGCTCCTAATCGTTTTGCAGTTGCAATAGCTTGTAAACCAGCAACACCAACACCATACACCAACACCCTTGCTGGTGTAATTGTACCTGCAGCAGTCATCATTAATGGAAATATCTTGGTCATTTCGTAAGCACCTCTAATTACTGCCTTATAGCCTGCAAGATTACTTTGAGAACTTAAAACGTCCATATCCTGAGCTCTAGAAATACGAGGCATGGCATCCATTGAAAACGCACTAACACCTTTTGCTGCAATGGCTTTAATGATTTCCGGATTTGATTTATGGAATAACTGGCTCATTAAAATTTGCTCTTTATTTACTAATTTTAAGTCATCTTTATCAAAGGGGTTTATTTTAATGAGTATGTCGGCTGCTTTAAAAACCACTCCTCTTTTTTCAACTTCTGCGCCTATATTTCTATAGTCTGAATTTTTAAATGAAGAGTTTGTTCCGGCACCCTCTTCAACTATAATTTGGAAGTTTTTTGCAATAAGTTGTTTTGCAATATTTGGTGAAATTGAGACTCGTTTTTCACCTTTATGAGTTTCTTTTAATATGCCTATTTTCATACTCTATAAAACATTATAATGTGTACAGTATGTAAATGTAAAGTATAATTAGGGTAAATAATCTGACTTATATCATCTTTTACAACTAATTGTTGAGTATACTTATTAAAGATTATAAAAAGTACCTTGTAATAGTTACATTTGCTTTAAAATGATACATTTTTAAACAAACTATATATTCAATTTTTTTGAAATTTGATTTAATCTGTATTAAAATAAAAAACGAATTGAAAATCACTTTTTTAGGAACAGGAACATCACAAGGTATTCCAATTATTGGCAGCAATCATCCTGTATGCTTAAGTACTGACGAAAAAGATAAACGTTTACGTGTTTCAGTTTTAGTGGAGTGGGATGCATATACTTATGTGATTGATTGTGGACCTGATTTTAGATACCAAATGCTGAGAGCCAATTGCTCTAAAATAGATGGTATTTTGTTTACACATGAACATACAGACCATGTTATTGGTATGGATGATATTAGACCGTTTTTCTTTAGGCAAGGCGATATCCCAATTTATGCTCATAGACGTGTATTAAATGCATTGCATAAACGATTTGAGTATATTTTTGAAACTAAAGACAGATATCCTGGAGCACCTTCTGTTATTGAACATGTGATTACAAATTCGCCATTTATGCTTCAAGAGCTAGAAGTTATTCCTATAAATGTTATGCATGGTGTATTGCAAGTCTTTGGGTTTAGATTTAAGGATTTTGCGTATTTAACCGATGTTAAAACTATTGCAAAGGAAGAAATTGAGAAACTAAGAGGTGTAAAGGTCTTAGTGGTAAACGCGTTGCGAATAAAACCACATTATTCACATTTTAATTTAGAAGAAGCATTACAGTTTATAGAACAAGTAAACCCAGAACGTGCTTATTTAACACATATAAGTCATTTATTAGGGTTACATGAAGAAGTGCAACAAAAATTGTCAAAAAACGTTTATTTGGCCTATGATAATTTGCAATTAAATATTTAAGAAATGAAAGGAAAAATATATTTGTACCTTTTTATGTTTGCATCATTACTAGTTGTTTTTCAATATGTAAACTCTAAAAGTATTATTGAAAAATATGAAAAAGACATTGTAAAGGCTAAAGATAAAGTTTCAATGTATAAAGATTCTATAATGACTTTGGAAGATGAGAATCTAGAACTTATGTATTTTAATTTAGAAAATAATGAAGATGCTATTAGCTATTTTGAAAATAAGGATCTCAATGTATCTGAGTTAATTCCGTTTATAAAAGACGAATTATACAAATTCAATGAAGTGAAAGGAGAACATCCTTTAGTACCTTACGCCTCTATGACAGAGGGTAAAATACTAATTAATAATATGAGGTTGTTAAATCATAAATGGATTATAGCCGATTTTTCTGATGGTAAATATTGGGGCGAATTATTTTTAACCTATGAAATAACAGATGAGGGTAAATTAGATTATGAGTTAAAAGAATACTTTTTGTATCCACCGCAGTAGTTTATAAAGTTATGAGGTTGAATTATAATAAAAAAGCGAGCGCCATATTTAAGGTCTCGCTTTTTTTCGAATAAATTAATTGTTCTTTTTCTTAATTAAATTCAGCTTTTATTTTTGCATCAATGGTTTTAGCAATGTTAGTAGAAGGCTTGCCTTTTTTAAATGCAATATTGTAATCGGCTAGTGTGATACTTAACTCAACATCTACAGTTACTTTTGCTCCACTTACTGTAATAGTTGCATTCTTGGTAATATTTTTTGTTACTCCATGTATAGTAAGATCACCCGTTACATTGGCAGTATAAGTACCGTTTGCGCTAAAATCGATATCATTTAGATTTGTAATTTTTCCAATAAATTTTGATTTTGGAAACTTTTTAGTATCTAAAAATTTTGAACTGTTAAAGTGTTTTTGCATTAATGATTTTTCAAACTCAAAACTTTGCATTGGTACAGAAAATACCATTTCTCCAGTTTCAGTTTCAAGTGTGCTTACCATTTTAAAATTATCAGCACTAATATCTTCTATAGCTGTATGCGAGTAAAAGCTAACATGCCCTGACTTACTTACTAATTTGTCTCCTATTGTTGAAAAAGCTGATGATAATATAAGTATTCCAACTATTGCTAAACTAAAAATTGTTTTTTTCATGAATTTGTTTTTTAAAGGTTTATTGTTATAATTATTACTGTTTAATGATTTTTCCTTTTTCCATAATAACATCTTCATAAAGCCCCAAATCTTCATCATATCCAGCTCCAGCTCTAATAACGCCTTTAATAGTTACTACATCTCCTAAGTTTATGTTTGCACTGTCTGTTGTTTTTAAAAGGGTACAGCTTACACCGGCTTTATCACCATTGGTTTTTAGCAGTATTACTACGTTATTGTTTAGATCGGCACTTATTTCTGAAACTCTTCCTGTTACTTCAATTATTTTTGATTCGCCTTCTTCATCTAAATACTTTTCATTTGAAGCTTCCGCATTGGCTAAATATTCATTTACAAGTTGATTTGCATCCATTTTATAGTCAGCTGTTGTAGCTTGAACATCTCTGTGAGGTTGGTTGAACATATATAAGGTAATACCAACACCAATTAATAATCCACCAATTACGACGATAAGTCCCCATTTAAGAATCTTTTTTTTCATTGATTTAATATTATAGATTACAGCATTTATTGATGCTACTTGTCAATAGTCGTTAGAAATTTAGAAACCTAACTATTAAAAAAATAATTTGTTCTATAAATAGAAGTGATATATGAAACTTATGCATTATAAATAAAATAGGAGTGTTAAAAAGCAACACTAAATTCTATCCTTAAGCCATGCTTTTAGTTCATGAAAATTTTGAGGAGCAACACCATGACCAACTGGAAATTCGCTGTATTTGTATTTAATGTTGAGAGATTCTAAAATAGCAGGAGTTTGTCTTGCCCATGCTACTGGAATTACCTGATCTACACTACCATGAGAGCAATAAAAATCTAACTTGGAATAATCGTAATTTTGAAAATTTTGTAGAATAATATCAGTATTAATATAGCCACTTAATGCAATAATATGTTTTACTTTTTCAGGATAGGTTAAAGCAACTGCGTAACTTAAAATTGTGCCCTGGCTAAACCCTAGCAAAGTCACATTAGTAGCGTCTACAGGATACGTTTTACATACTTCATCAATAAACGTAGCAATTAGATCTCTTGATTGTATGGCCTGTTCATTGTCACTCCATTTTCCTTTTTCAGCATTGGGGTTAATAGCATACCATGCATTACCGTATGGCTGTAAAGTATGTGGCGCTCTTACTGATATAATGTATAATTCTTCTGGTAATTCTGCTGCAAAAGAAAACAAATCGTTTTCATCACTACCATAACCATGCAGCATAATAAGTACTGGTGCTTTACCATTGGTGATTGAAGATCCTCTAACGATATGATATAATGATAAATTATCTTTATCCATTACTTTCCTAAACCGGCAAATAACTTTTGAAACAAGGAACCCAAAATTGGTGTAGCTTGTGCTTTGCCTACGATAGCCGACATAAATCCAAAAAGAAAGAGTACGCCGAAAAACATCCAAAAACTTATTGTAATAAGCCAACTGTCAAAAATACCTACAATATATCCAAGTGCAAAAAAGGTAACCCACAATCCTAAAGATTGCCGTATGTGAAAATAAGTAAACTCATTTTTTTTATCGTTATTCATAAAAAATGTGATAATTACTCCAAAAATGGTTAAATAGCTAAGGATTGCCATTGGTTTACCTTCTTCAATAGTTTGGTCAGTCATCATATTATGTCTTATAAAATTACTTTTCCGTTATTGATTATACCATAAGCTTTTCCTTTTAAAGGATGGTTTTCAAAAATAGCATTCTTAGATTTAGAAAGTATATCTTTCTTTGAAAAACTATAATTCATGTGTGGATTAAATAAAGTGATACTTACTTTATTGCCTATAGAAATGGGTTGGTTATTATTAGTATTAAATCTATCTTTTCCATTTGTTAACAGTTTAATTGTAGTCTTTGTTGAAAAAATTGAATGCAAGGCACCGAAGGCACTTTCTAGTCCAATAGTCCCTACTGCTGCAAAATCAAACTCTACTTTCTTTAGCTCTATATCTAAAGGATTGTGATCACAAGTTACCATATCGATTGTGCCATCCTTAAGTCCACTAATCAAGGCAACTATGTCCGTTTGTGTTCTAAGAGGAGGAGAAACCTTGTAATTGGTTTCAAAATTAGCTAGCTGTTCGTCACTAAAAATTAGATTATGAATAGCTACACTACAGCTTACATCTAACTTTTTCTTTTTAGCAGCTCTTATTAATGCTACAGATTTGGCAGTAGATATTGTTGGAATATGCAATTTACCTTCAGTATATTCCAGTAAAAACAAATCTCGTGCTACTTGCAACTCTTCAGCAAGCGCAGGAATTCCTTTAAGACCAATAGTTGTACTTGTTACATGCTCATTCATAACACCGTTACCAGCGATGTTATTGTCTTTCGGAAAAGAACACACTAAAGCATCAAAATTACTTGCATATTGAAGTGAAATCTTCATTAAATTTGGATTACTGATGGGTTTCTGATAATCGCCAAACGCAACAGCGCCAGCTTTTTTCATATCATACAATTCAGCCAAATCTTTACCATCACTATCTTTTGTTAAGGCTCCAATGGGCAAAATATCCACAGCGTTGTTTGAGGCTTTTGATTTTAAAAAGGCAATATCAGAATTTGTATCTAGAACAGGATTTGTGTTTGCGTTTACCGCTACTACTGTAAACCCAGATTTAGCGGCTGTTTTAAGTCCATTATCAATAGTTTCTCGTTCTTCGAAACCAGGCTCTCCAAAACTCACACTACTATCAAACCAGCCTTGAGATACATGTAAGTTATCAAGTGTGATTTCTTTATAGCCTTTTGGATTTTTTATTTTGTTGGAAATGTTAGTAATGATACCTTTTTCAATTAAAATATCTTGCGTTTTATTATGGAAATCGCTTCTAGAGTCAATTATAGTAGCAGATTTTATAAGTACGTTCATTTAAAATATTTTAAGATGAGCATTTCTATAATTAATAACACCAGTGCAAAAATAGTAAACCATTTCCATAGCAGGCTAACATTTGTTTCACTTTTTATGCTATTAAATACTTGAGGTATAGATTGGCTGAGATTAACATGCTCAATATTTGAAAGGTCAAGATAGTTTAAGTTACTTTCAATCCTGTCATAATTATAGCTTACTCTTTTTAATACCTTGTTGCTGTTACGTATTTCGTAAATTCCAGCCATACTAGGAGTTTCACTTGTACTAATTGTTACTTTGTTGCTAAATGTGTGTTGTAGAGGAATGATTTCTATCTCAGTAGATTTTAATTTTAAAATATCATCTTGTTGTAACGATATGTCAACATCGTAAGTGTTATCTTTACTTATGGTATAATAGAGCTTTGGCAATTGTAAACTTTGACGGCCAATATTATAGAGTGTAGGTACAATTAAAGGTGAGTTTATAAAATTTGAATTGGTAGTATTCAAAGCCGAGGCAAATACAAAAACAGTCCCCTTTTGAAACAAAAAAGGTTTATTATCTTCAAACTGAAGAATCGCATTACTAGCAGATTGTAACTCATAAAAACTATTTACTTTAGGATATTGAAAATTGCTTGTTTCTTTATCAAAAACACCTTTAAATATCGGGTGAGAATAGTTGATTGTGGTAATCTTTTTTTCACCAGTCCTTAAAGATCCAAATAAAATATCTTTTGAATTAAATAATTGATTATATGAGGTTAATGTAGCATTATTTGAAGGAATAATTAATAGATAACCTCCATTGTTTACAAACGTATGAAGTGTGTTTATTAATGACAATGGGATTTCATCAAGCTCATTTAGAATAATCAAATCTTGCCCTTCAATATCGTTATAGTTTAACTGATTAGTAGAAGAAGCACTATAATTAAATTCGTCATTAGTATACACACGCTTCAAGAAATCGTCATCAGTTGAATTTATTGAAAGCACATTTGTTTTTTGCGGTGTATTAATATTAAAATACAGCACGTTATCAAACTGAAGACTTGCGTCTTCTACAGTTATTTTCCCATTAATTGCAACATTTACAGGTAACGTAAATGTTGTTTTTGCAATGGCATCACTTTGTACTGAAGATTTTGCAATTAAATTATTGTCACTAAATAATGAAATAGAAATATCGTTAAGATTGCGACCTTGACTTTTTATTACAGCGGTAAGTTCAATATTAGAGATATTATGTTTAGATATATAGACACTATCTATACTAACATTAGTATTTTTTAGAGGCTGTAATTGCACTAAATGTGTAGCGATTGATTTATCTGTAGTTATTTCAAAGGATTTATTTTTTTGTTGAAAATCGGATAGTAAAATCAAGTTTTTAACTGATGACCCTTTATTGTCAAATAGTTTTTTTCCTTTTAAAATGACTGCATTATAATCTAATTGAGTTGAAGAATACTCCAGATTCAACAGTTCATTATTTATAGTTTTCCTTGTAATATCTCTAAAAGTACCATCATTGGTAAAAATGGTAATTTTATTAGTATCATCATTGGCACTAATAATATCTTGTATACTTCGTTTTAAAAGCTCACCTTTTTCGCCTTGAGCTTGCATGCTAAAAGAATTATCCAAATAAATAACAGTTTCCGATTTTATATTTATGCTATTAGATTTAGAAAAATAGGGTTGTGCAAATGCTAAAACAACAGCAGCTATAAGCAATAATCTGGTGAGTAAGGTCAACCACTTTTTTAGCTGAGAGCTTTTACGTGTCTGGATAGTAATACTTTTCAAAAATTGCACATTCGTGAAAGGCACTTTTTCAAAACGACGCAACTGAAACAGATGAATAATAATAGGAATAAGCAATAAGAGTAATGCGTAAAGAAGTTCTGGGTGTTTAAACTGCATTCTTAAAAATTTTCCTTAAGCTCGAATAAATGAGCGTTTTTGGTGTTACACAAACTTAATGTAAAAAAGATGTCTGGAGGTTATACTGAGTTATTTTTTAGCAAAATTTTTAGATTTTAGTGTTTAACAGAAGAAAAAATAATCTTCCATAGGTTTCAGATTTTGCTTTTTCAGATAGGTTTGTATTTGGCTTTGTGAATTTACATTCGCAACAGTAATTATACTTTGAGGGTTTTGGATACCTTCTAGAAATTGAAAGGGTTTTAATTCTTGTCCGTAAATCTCACGTCCAATTTTGTTAGGGTTATCACAAATCCAATGAAAAGGGATTCCTTTTTTTACTAATGTTTTTGCCAAAACTTTGCCTTTATTTCCTGCTCCCCAAATGGTTAACGATTTTTCTTTTATATAATTAAGTTCCAAAAAATAATTCAATTTTAAAGCTATAAAATGATTTTCAGCATAATGTTCATGCGTTCTGGAGGTTCTAATTTCATAATCTCTCCAGTAGTGTAATACCTTTTCACATGGAATACATTTTAGATTATTTTTGTAAAACCTAAATGCCAGATCGTAATCTTCAGGATAACGGTTTGGGTTAAACCCGTCACAAGCTAAAAGATCATCTTTAAAAGCCATCCAACAAGGAGAGGGAATAACACATTCTTTATATATCTCACTAAAATTTGAACCAGTTTTTGTTAGACGATTAAGCCATAGCTCATATTTTGCATAACCATTACCAATACCATCTTCTGAAAAGTATTTTACTTTGCCTACAGCGAGATGTCCTTGTCCTAACTTTATAAGGTTTGTACTTAAAACTTCAAGTTTACTTGGAAACATAATGTCATCACTGTCCATTCTAGTAATAAGCTCTCCTTTGCTTTCATTTAGAGCAAGACGTAAGGCATCAATAATTCCATTACCTTCATTTTTGAAAAGTTTTATTCTTCCATCTGTAACAACGTAATTTTCTACAATTGAAAAACTCTTGTCTGTAGAGTTGTCATCTACAATTATGAGTTCCCAGTTGGAGTAGGTTTGATTGATTATAGACTGAATACATTCATGTAAAAACTTTGCTGTATTTTTAAACGGAATGAGAATACTTACTAAGGGGTTATTCATTTCACGAAATTAACAAAACTTAAGTAATATTGTTGTAACACTTTTTTAGTTTTGTAGACTATTAAATTAAATTCAAACTTAAATCAGAAAAATGAAAAGAATTTTTAGCACTTTTATTATAGGAGTTATACTTGTAGGATGTGGATCTGCAAAGCGTATTAACGATTTAGCAGTTAATTTGCCTATTAGTACTTCAATAAATTTAACTAAAGTTACTAACGATAAAGCACCAGTTATAATAAATCCAGGTAGGTTTACAGTAGAAACAGTCACCTATCATTTACCTAGAGTTGTACAAGGCACATATTCAGTAAGTGATTTTGGAAAATATATCGATGATTTTAAAGCGTTTAATTATGAAGGCAACGAATTATCTGTAAACAAAGTAAATACTAATACTTGGACTATTAGCAATGCTACTAATTTGGATTATATAACCTATAATCTAAATGATACATTTGATGTTGAAACTACAGGAGGCATAGGAGGAGACACCCCATTTTCACCAGCTGGAACAAATATCGAGCCTAATAACTATGTTTTAAATCTTCATGGTTTTATTGGTTATTTTGATTCATTAAAAAATAATCAATACAAGCTAGATGTAACAGCTCCTGCCGATTTCGTAAAAACTTCGGCATTAGAGCAAGTTGCAAGCATAACTAGTACTGATGGTAGCTCCGTAACGTCAAGTTATTTTGCTCCACGTTATTTTGATATTACCGATAACCCAATGTTTTATGGTGACTTAGATGTAGAAGAATTTCAAGTAGGCGATATTAAAATCGTTCTAAGTGTTTACTCTCCTAATAAAACACATTCTGCAAAATCGTTAAAAGAAACGATGCAAAAGATGATGTTAGCGCAAAAAGCCTATTTAGGTGATGTTAATACTACAGCACGCTACGACATTTATGTGTATTTATCAGAAGGTAAAGAAACATCGCCAAAAGGTTTTGGAGCATTAGAACATCATACATCTACAATGGTAGTTATGCCAGAATCTATGCAAGAGGCTGCTTTAGCTAAAAGCATGATTGATATCGTCTCTCATGAATTTTTTCATATTGTAACACCTTTAAGTGTACATTCTGAAGATGTGCATTATTTTGATTATAATAAACCTACATTTTCTAAACATTTGTGGATGTATGAAGGTGTGACTGAATACTTCGCGAATTTATTTCAAATTAATCAAGACTTAGTATCTGAAGATGAATTTTATGCTAAGATTATGAATAAAATTCAGGCGGCTTCTAGATATGATGACACCATGAGTTTTACAGAGATGAGTGAAAATGTGCTTGATAAACCTTACGCTACAAATTATGGAAATGTATATCAAAAAGGGGCTTTAATTGGGATGTGTATCGATGTTTTACTACGTGAAGAAAGCAACGGAAATAGAGGAATATTATCATTAATGAAAGAATTGTCATTGAAGTATGGTAAAAACAAACCTTTTGATGATGATAAAATATTTGATGAAATTGTGGCGATGACCTATCCTTCTCTTAAATCTTTCTTTGATGCTCATGTTATTGGAACAGCATCCATTAATTATAATGAGTTTTTTGATAAAATGGGCTTAGAAGTTGCACAGAGTAGGGTAAAGACTAATTATATTCAAAACGCAGGTGCTTTAATAGTTGGAGCAGACCAAAAAGATGGCACCATTCATTTTAATAGTTTAGTAAGTCAGAATAGTTTTTGGAACGAAAATGGAGCACAGCCTAACGATGTTATTGCAGAGATAGATGGCGCAAAGGTAACTTTGCAAAATGCTAATCAAATATTTGGGCAGGTATTTTCTTGGCAACCAGGAAAAGAAATAGAAGTAAAATTGAATAGAGATGGAAACGAGGTTGTTATAAAGACAACGCTTACACAGTCTTATACAATTGGAAAGAAATTACAATCAAAAGCGGATGCAACACCAAAGCAGGTTGCATTAAGAAATGCTTGGTTAAAGGGATAAATACAGCTATATAATAAAAAAAACTGGCTCGTTAAAGCCAGTTTTTTTGTTTATAGTTTTAGTTTAAAAGGCTAGTATTTACTATAGCCGTTTTAATATCTAGATTGTCATCACCAACATGTGTCCATGAGAGATAAGCTAGATTATCTTTGATAACCATTCTTGGAAAACCACTAGAGCGACTCTCTGAAGATTCGGTTAAAGTAATAATCTTACTAACTGTACCATCTTGATGTACGCGTTGTAACTGAATTACAGTATTGTCATTTACCACATCCATCCAGCTTACAAGTGCAGAATTATCTTCTAACAATTCAATATCTACACGACCTAACGGGTCTACATCACCAATCTGTATTGGAGCTTCAAATGTTTCTCCATTATTATTAGAAAAAACCACTGTTACTTTTGGAGTTTCATTTGCCATTGTAAACCATGCAATTGCTGCAATGTTTTTGTTTGTGCTAATTGCAGCACCATTAACAGGGCAACCTGCAATATTCCAGTTGTCACTAAAAATGGGCTTAGGCTCCGTCCATTCATTGTTAACTTGTCTTACATAATAAATATCACGAATCTCATCTTGTGATCTATTTCTGTAA
>CAZQBE010000039.1:0-12082 GCA_964591595.1 uncultured Flavobacteriaceae bacterium | reverse complement strand
CATCCTGAAAAAAGCTCAGTACAAGGATTACAATTAATAAAAAATTTTTTATCTTTATGACAGCAAATCTAAAAAATAAGATTACAATAAAAGCTGAAATATTAAAACATATTTCAGATATATTTTAAAAGTCAACGCACATTCTACCCAATATCTGGCTCTTATGAATCAGCTGTATCAGGAAATCAAATTACTGTTTTCCGCAATAAAGAATTAATTCAAAAAATAATTAAATTATATAATTCAACTTATGACAGATTGGTAGATAACGGACAAATTTTGGACGAAAGATGGGCTTTTATAACTAAAAAGTATAGTTATGAAAGAAGAACTGGGCATACTCGCGAAATGAAACCTGAACAACTCTCTGAATTTCTTGATGACTTATATCATCATTATGTGCAAATGGATTGGTATCTAAAACAATTAAAGTCAACAATAACTGAAATTGATAAAATAATTATAGAAAACTAATAGTAGAGCAAATAAATAACTAAAGCACAACACTATGTATAATTATTGCTAGTGTAAGCCTACTTAAGGAAATTCTCATAGATAAGCTATTGGCCAAAGATAATAAAATCTAACCATGAAAAAAGTGTGTATTATTGGTGCAGGACCTTCAGGAATTACTGCTGCAAAGAACCTTATTCAAGTAGGGATTACTGATTTTGTTTTATATGAGAAATCAGATAAAATAGGTGGTAATTGGGTATATAACGAAAACAAAAGTCACTCGAGTGTATTTGAAACCACACATATTATTAGCTCCAAACCATTATCTCAATATGAAGATTATCCAATGCCAGAGAGCTATGCAGATTATCCTTCGCATAGCGAATTGTATGAATACTTTAATAATTACGCAAAGCAATTTAAAGTAACAGATTATATTCAGTTTAATACTTCTGTTGAGTCTGCTAAACTTGATGATGATAATATTTGGAATTTAAAATTGAGTGATAGTAGTATTGCACAATTTGAAAACTTGATTGTTTGTAATGGACATCATTGGAATCCACGATTACCAGAATATCCAGGAGAATTTTCTGGAGAATTTATTCACTCGCATGATTTTAAGAATAATCGCCCTTTTAAGGACAAAAAGGTGTTGGTAATTGGAGGAGGAAATTCAGCTTGTGATATTGCTGTCGAAACTTGCAGAGTATCAGCTAAAACTCTAATTAGTATGCGTAGAGGGTACTATTTTATTCCTAAATTTTTACTCGGCAAACCAGTAGATCAACTCAATGATGGTGTAGGGTTTGTTCCAAAGTTTGTGAGGAATGGGATTTTTAAATTGCTTTTAAAACTAACTGTAGGGAACCATAATAACTATGGTATGCAAAAACCCGATCATGAATTTCTTGGTTCTCATCCAGTTGTAAATTCAGAGTTACTTTACTTCATTAAACATGGTAAAATAAAACCAAAAGTAGATATTGAAAAGTTGGATGGAAATAGGGTTCATTTTGTAGATGGAAGCAAAGAAGAAATAGATGTTATCATCGCATCGACAGGCTATAAAACAACCTTTCCGTTTTTTGACAAATCATTTATTAATTTTGAAGAAGGCTATATTCCACTTTATAAAAAAGTATTTCATCCTAAATATAGAAACTTATTTTTCATAGGTCTTGTGCAACCAATGGGTTGTATTTGGCCACTTGCTGATGCTCATTCCAAACTTACAGCTAATTATATTACTGGAAATTATAAACTGCCTAACAATATAGAATCTTCAATAGAAAAGGATATTAATAAAATAAAATCTCAATTCATGCAAACACCTCGACATAGTGTAGAAGTAGATTTTCACGAGCATTTAGCTGAATTGAAAAAGGAATTGCCAAAGAATGCTCCGAGTTGGAATTGAAGATTTTAATTAAACTTCATCATACCTAAAACACCCAACTTCATGGTCATTTACCATTCCTGTGGCTTGCATATGTGCATAAACTACTGTAGAACCCACAAATTTAAATCCTCGCTGTTTTAAGTCTTTGCTAATTGCATCACTTAAAGGTGTATTTGCAGGCATTTCATTGAGGCTTTTAAATTTGTTTTTAATAGGTTTTCCATCAACAAATCCCCAAATATATGTACAGAAACTACCAAACTCTTCTTGAATTTTCAAAAAGGCTTGTGCATTAGTAATCGTTGCATTTATTTTTAGTTTATTGCGGATAATTCCAGCATCTTGGAGCAATTCATCAATCTTTTTCTGATTGTATTTGGCAATTTTTTTATAATCAAAATTATCAAAAGCTTTCCTGAAGTTTTCACGCTTACGTAAAATGGTTATCCAGCTTAAACCTGCTTGAAATGTTTCTAATATTAGAAATTCAAATAATGTGTCGTCATCATAAACAGGCACACCCCATTCTTTATCATGGTAAGCTTCATACAATGGGTCTCCAACACCCCAAACACACCTATGTTTTGCCATATAACTAGTTTTTAAAGGCTTTCAGACAATGAATCTGAAATAAAAATTTCAAAAGCTAAAAATCTGTATTAATAAATGCCCATTATGGGCTGTAAGTTTTTGTTTTAAAGATAGACAAATCAGGATAAAATTTTTACAAGATCAAAATAAAATAATGAAACATATAATTAATAATAGCATACAAAAGAGTTATTCTTATAAAGAATATAGAAGCCTAGTAGCACAATTAGTAGCCCAAGAATCTACAACAGGAACTGAAAAAACAGAAAATTTAGTAGAGTATACAAAGTTAAATAATAGACGCATGAAGCGATGGGATAAAACTTTGAAGATTTCTGAAAACAGTAAAACACAAATTGAAGTGTTTAAAGACAAAATAACTTGGTTAGTTATTACAGAAAGTTGGTGTGGAGACGCAGCTCATATAATGCCAGCGATCAAAAAAATTGCTGAGCTAAATGACAATATTACATTTAAAATAGTTCTTAGAGACGAAAATAAAGATTTAATAAATTTGTTTCTTACTGATGGGAATCAATCAATCCCAAAACTAATTATGCTTGATGATAATACGGGAGAAGTTATAAATACCTATGGACCACGACCAAATTTAGCAACTAAAATTGTAAACGATTTTAAAACAGAACACGGTAGACTAACTCCAGAGTTTAAACAAGATTTGCAGGTATGGTATAACAAAGATAAAGGACAAAGTATTGTAGAAGACCTAACTGAAAAGTTGTGTGAATTAGAACCTACTGCTTACCTTTAAAATAAAAGGTAATAGATCCTATTTGAGATGCTTTTGTAGTATCACTATTAAATTTTGCCGCTTTTGCGTATTCTAAAGCACTATCTATTAAGCAACCATTTGTTGATGCTGATGAGTTATTAACATAAGCATCGGTAACATTGCCTTCGTTATTTACGGTAATATTAATGACAACTTTTCCTCCATACTCACACAAATACACTGGTGTTGGCAAAAAGGTATGTGTTCTATCAACTAAAGAATAGCTAATAGAACTATTTTTATTGACAATTGAAGATGTTTCTTTTTGATTTTCTGAACGTTTATTTACAATATCATTAATAGTACTAAATGTTGAAGAATTATTATCGTCTGAATTACTCCTAGATGCAGTTAAAACGCTATTTTCTTGTACGGCAGATTTAATATCTTCAATGGTAGTCCTATTTTTTATAGCATCCATTTGTTCTTCAAATGCTTTATCATCAAGTTCTTCGTAGTCTTTAGTTTCGTTATAGGCTTGATTTGTTGAAGGAGTTGATAACAAGTTGTCAAGACTTTTAAGAATGTCTTCTAATTCTTCTTGTTTAACTTCTTCAATGTTTTCAGCATCTAATTCATAAAAGGTTTCCGCAACCAATTCCGATTTTTTCTTAATATGAATGGTAAACCCTAAATACACCACTGCTGTGGATAGCAATGTGGTAAAAATCAAGGCTTTATATGTATTTGGATTGGCCATATATTAAAAAAACAAAGGTATGTTATATACGTTTATTTATGAAAAATAGATTAAAAGTCAAAAAACTTCAAATCCTAGAGCACTATTCCAAAGGTAAGCTTTTTATAAAATCTTCAATTGAGGCAGCGTTTTCTACATTAAAATCGCCAATATTTGTACGTTTTAAAACCGATAAATGCCCTCCAGATTGGAGTGCTTTTCCAAAATCGTGAGCTAAGGAGCGTATGTAAGTCCCTTTGCTACACACCACTTTAAAATGAATATTAAGACCATCAATTTTTATGATCTCAAATTCAGAAACATGAATGATTCTTGGTTTAATTTCAACAGTTTCTCCAGCTCTAGCAAACTCGTAGAGGCGTTTACCTTCTTTTTTTATAGCCGAAAAAATAGGAGGATATTGTTCAATATCTCCAATAAATTGTTTGGTAGTTTTTTTAATTAAATCCTCGGTAATATGTTTAGTCGGGAAGGTTTTGTCTATTTCGGTTTCCAAATCGTAAGAAAGTGTTGTGCTTCCTATAACAATAGTCCCTGTGTAAGTTTTTATTTGTGCTTGAAATGTATTGATTTGCTTGGTCATTTTACCTGTACAAATTATTAATAAGCCCGTCGCCAAAGGGTCTAAAGTACCTGCATGTCCTACTTTTATTTTTTTAATATCGAATGCTTTCCGAATTGCCCAACGCAGTTTATTTACCACTTGAAAAGAAGTCCAATGAAGTGGTTTGTCTATAAGTAAAACTTGTCCTGAAAGAAAATCGTCTCTGGTGTTCATTTTATAGTAGTTAGACTATAAATATAAAAATGAATGATTAGTAAAGCGACACCAAAGATAATACGATAATAACCAAAAATTTTGAAGCCTTTTTTGCTTAAATAATTTATAAACGA
The DNA here is from genome assembly GCA_964591595.1 of uncultured Flavobacteriaceae bacterium. Taxonomy (GTDB): domain Bacteria; phylum Bacteroidota; class Bacteroidia; order Flavobacteriales; family Flavobacteriaceae; genus JAADHG01. The sequence continues at coordinate 7,246 of CAZQBE010000039.1, read as the reverse complement.
TCTAATGGCAATTAAGGCGACAATAAAAGCAATAATATTTCCAATAATTAGATAATTGATTTGGTTACTACTCAATTCAAATCCTGCTTGATAATAATCGTATAGTTTTTTTGCTGTAGCGCCAAACATAGTTGGCACTGCAAGAAAAAATGAAAATTCGGCAGCTGTTTTTCGGTTCAATTTTTGAGTCATCCCTCCAACAATTGTTGCTCCACTTCTAGAAGTCCCAGGAATCATAGCAAGCGTTTGAAAAAAGCCAATTTTTAAAGCGGTTGCATAACTAATTTCTGTATGTGCTGTTGGATTTTTGTCGTCAAATATTTCATTAGCCTTGAACCAATCATCTACTTTTAATAAAATAACCCCTCCAATTATTAGTGAAATGGCTACTATAACAGGACTTTCTAATAATTCATCAATGACATTATTTAATAGTAATCCTAAAATTACTGCAGGAATAAAAGCTACTATTAATTTGAAATAAAAATCTAAACTCTGAAAAAATCGTTTCCAATATAATACTACAACAGCTAAAATAGCTCCCAATTGAATGACAATAGTAAACAGTTTTGTAAAATCGTCGGTGGCAATTTTCATGAATGAGGATGCAATAATCATGTGTCCTGTGGACGAAATAGGTAAGTACTCCGTAACACCTTCAATTATTGCTAAAATAATTGCATCTAAAACGTCCATTATTTCTTATCAGGATTCAACAAGATAGCATAAATCTGGATGCCAAAACCTATAAGGACTAAAGTTGGTGCTAATCGAATTCGTCTAAAATTAAAGATTTCTGGGTTAAAAATATTAGGATCGTCACTACCACCTCCTGACATTAAAATAAAACCTAAAGCAATACACCCTAATCCGATAAACATCCATTTGTAGTTTCTTTTCCCAAAGATAAAGATGTCTTTACTGTCTTTTTTTCGTTTTTGTTCTCCCATAGCTAAATATATTGCTTCAAATATAATTCATTTTTTGTCGTATTAACTTTTCTGCAAATACCTTTTTGCTAAAACTAGTAGTATAACTGATCTGTTTTTAAATCCAAGAAACGTTGTGTAGCAAAAAAAGTGCTAAACCAAGTGATGAGTATTCCAATTAAAAATATAATGACAAACAAACCAACAAGTAATATCTGATTTTTAAGAAGCTCTAATTCTGGAAATGTTTTATTTACATAATATAGCACAATTGCCATTCCAATTAATGAAATAACTGCACCAATAACACCGAGTTTAACACTATTCCAAATAAAAGGACGACGAATAAATTGCTTTGTTGCACCAACCATTTGCATGGTTTTAATGGTAAAGCGTTTTGAATATACAGATAGCCTAATAGAACTATTAATTAATAACACAGCAATTAAGGTAAACAAAGCACTAATAATTAACACCCAAAGGGTAATCCGTTTTACATTGCTATTCATCATAGAGACCAAGTCTTTATCATAGCGTATATCGTCCACAAACTTTTTGGTTAAGGTCGCTTCAGAGATGCTATCTAAGCGTTGTTCGGTAACAAAATCGGCTTTTAAATTTATGTCAATCGAGTTTTGTAAAGGGTTATAGCCAACATCATCCAAGAAATCCTCACCATATTCGCCTTTCATAAAATCGGCAGCATCTTCTTTAGAGACATATTTGGTTTCCTTTACATAATTTGATAAGGCCAAATGTTTTTCCAATTGATTAATTTCTACCTTTTTTGCCGAATCATTTAAATATATGGTCAATACAACACGCTCCTTAAAATTATCAGAAATGGTTTTAGCATTAAGCACTAACATGCCTAATAAGCCCAATAAAAACAAGACTAAAGCAATACTGATAACTACTGAAAAATAAGAAGAAATTAAGCGGCGTTTTTGATGTTTTTCAAAAGATGAACTCATATATGTATTAAGTTGATGGTGTAAAAATAAAAAAGTAATTTTTATTCCCATACAAATGGGAATCTTATTCATTGAAATTCGCTTAATATATTAAAATCAACTAATTTTGAATACAATTATATAACTAAAACATATGAACATTGTTGTAATTGGTGCTGGAGGTGTTGGTGGTTATTTTGGTGGTAAGTTGGCACAAGCTGGTTTTAATGTAACCTTTGTTGTTAGAGGGAGAACCCTTGAGGCTATTAAAATCAATGGATTGCAAATAAAAAGTATTAAAGGAGATTTTGTAGTACACCCAAAAGTTACAGATATTATCAGTGAAATTAAAAATCCGGATATAATTATTCTTGGTGTTAAGTCATGGCAAGTTGATGAAATAGCAGTACAGCTAAAACCAGTTATTACAGAAGATACAATGATTTTGCCTTTACAAAATGGTGCTGATAATGCTGATAGATTACGAGCCATTTTGCCTGAAGAAAACGTGCTTGCAGGACTATGTAAAATTGTGAGCAAAATTGAAGCTCCTGGAGTAATTAATCATTTTGTGTTTGAACCTGAAATTGTTTTTGGCGAATATAACAATACCATGTCTGAGCGTATAAAAGCATTAAAAGAAGTTTTTGATGAAGCAGGATTTAACAATAAAATTTCCGATAATATACATTTAGACATCTGGAAGAAATTCCTTTTTATAACAACAATTAGTGGTATAGGAGCAATCACGCGTTCTGTTTTTGGAATGATAAGAGAAGATGAAAATTTGAGACAAATTGTATATCAAACTGCAAATGAAATTGTGGCAGTTGCTAATGCAAAAGGTATAGCATTGACCAATGATGATATTGAAATGATAATTAAAGTAATAGATAATTTAGATTATAACACAACAGCATCCATGCAACGAGATATTATGGAAGGACGCCCTAGTGAACTCGAAAACTTTAACGGCTATATTGTAAAAACAGGGAAAGAATTACATATTACAACACCCACAAATGCATTTATTTATCATTGCTTATTACCTATTGAAAAAAAGGCACGAGCCTTAAATTAAAGATTTTTTTGGCGTTTTACTTATTAAATATACTCCAGAAACAACCAATACACAACTTAGTATTTTTACCAGATTAATATCTTGCGCATATTCTTTATGGTTTAGAGCAAAGGCGTAAATACTAACCATAATAAAACTTACTGCTGGTTGTAAATACACATAACTTGAAGCAACAGAAGGCGATAAATAATTGAGGGCGTAAATGTTGAATAAATAGGCTAAAAAAGTAGTACCAATAATAACGAATGCAATAACAAGATAAGTATTAAGCGTAAATGCGGCAAAGTCTGTGTGCAATACATCTTGAATTCCAAACGGAAACATAAAGATAAAACCAAACAAGAATACCCAACTAATAACAGTAATTGAACTGTATTTTTTCATCATTGGCTTTACAATAACCAAGTAAAGTGCATAAGAACAAGCATTAATGAATATAAAAGTATTCCCTAAAAAGGAGCTTGTTCCTCCAGATTTATTTCCATACCAAATCAATAATATAGCACCAATCCCTCCAATGGTGATGCCTAAAAGTTTGTTCTTCGTAATTTTTTCTTTTAAAAGAATCGCGCTAAAAATTAAGACCATTACTGGAACCGATGTAATAATTATGGAGGCATCTATAGGAGAAGTTAAACTCAATCCATGAAAAAACAATAATTGATTGGTAGCAACACCTAGTAATCCGCAGAGTATTAATCTTAAAAAATCTTTTTTGTCAATACGCTCTTTAATGAAGGATTTAATAATCCAAAACAAAATACCAGCACCTAAAATCCTTAAAAATACAAAGGCAGAAGGACCAATTTTATTAGGCATAATGCTTTTTGCAATCAGGTAATTAGCACCATAAATAATATTCGCTCCAAGAAGTGCAGCATGTGCTTTATAACTATTTTTAGTCAATGGTTAGAGGTTTTGTTTTGTATAATGTGTATCAAATGTAAATCTAATATTTAACTAATCTATTTTTCATTCCACAATAGTGCACATTAATAAAAATAAAGGTTTTTTCATTACTACAATAAAACGTAAATTTGCCACTTCAAAAGAGTAAAGAAGAGATGAGATACGATTTCAATAAAATCGAGGACAAATGGCAAAAGCATTGGAGAGAAAATAAAACCTTCAAAGCCATAAACGGAAGCCCAAAACCAAAATATTATGTATTGGATATGTTTCCGTATCCAAGTGGTGCAGGCTTACACGTTGGGCATCCATTAGGCTATATTGCTTCCGATATTTATGCGCGTTACAAACGCCATAAAGGTTTTAATGTATTGCATCCAATGGGTTACGATAGTTTTGGGCTACCTGCCGAACAGTATGCCATTCAAACTGGGCAACATCCTGCAGTTACTACGGAGGAAAACATAAAAACCTATAGGCGACAACTAGATCAAATTGGGTTTTCGTTCGATTGGTCTCGTGAAGTACGTACAAGTAATCCTAATTATTACAAGTGGACACAATGGATTTTTATTCAATTATTTGAATCGTGGTATAATAACGATACTAATAAAGCTGAAGCTATTTCGGACCTAATAACTATCTTTTCCAATGAAGGGAATGGAAATGTAAATGCAGCCTGTGATGATGATGTTGAGGTATTTTCTGCTGAAGCATGGCGTAATTTTTCTTCTGAAAAGCAACAGGAAATATTACTGAAATACAGATTAACCTATCTCGCTGAAACCGAAGTAAACTGGTGTCCAGCTTTAGGAACCGTTTTAGCAAACGATGAAATTGTAAATGGCGTTTCCGAGCGTGGAGGCCATCCTGTAATCCGTAAAAAAATGACCCAATGGAGTATGCGTATTTCAGCTTATGCAGAACGGTTACTACAAGGTTTAGAGACTATAGATTGGACAGATTCTCTTAAAGAGACCCAACGTAATTGGATTGGAAAATCTGTTGGAGCCTCAGTCACCTTTCACGTCATTGCGAACGGAGTGAAGCATTCTCACAATATAGAAGTGTTTACAACAAGACCAGACACCATTTTCGGAGCGAGTTTTATGACCTTAGCACCAGAGCATGAATTGGTATCTAAGATTACAACACCAGAGCAAAAAGCAGAGGTTGAGGCGTATATTTTAGCGACTGCAAAGCGAAGTGAACGCGATAGAATGGCTGATGTAAAAACCATTTCAGGAGCATTTACAGGTGCTTTTGCAGAGCATCCATTTACAAAACAACCCATTCCTATTTGGATTGGCGATTACGTGTTGGCTGGTTATGGTACAGGAGCAGTAATGTCTGTACCTTGTGGTGACCAACGCGATTACGATTTTGCAAAACATTTTGGGATTCCTATTCCAAATATTTTTGAAGGTGTAGATATTAGTGAAGAAGCATTTGCCGATAAAGAAGGTGTAAAAATTGCCAATAGTGATTTCCTTAACGGGCTCACCTATAAAAACGCAGTAAAACGTGCTATTTACGAGTTGGAGAAAATTGGTCAAGGAGAAGGTAAAACCAATTACCGATTGCGTGATGCAGTATTTAGTCGTCAACGCTATTGGGGCGAACCATTTCCTGTGTATTATGTAAATGGCATGCCGCAAATGATAGATGCGCAACATTTACCAATCAAGTTACCAGAAGTTGAAAAATATTTACCAACCGAAACTGGCGAACCTCCTTTAGGAAACGCTACAGTTTGGGCTTGGGACGCCCTCAAGGGCGAGTTGGCAAAAAACGAGGGCATTGACAACATTAATATTTTTCCTCTAGAGCTAAACACCATGCCTGGTTGGGCAGGAAGTTCGCAGTACTTTAATCGGTATATGGATGCGCATAATGACCATGAAATTTTCTCGCAAGAAGCCATAAACTATTGGCAACAAGTAGATTTATATATTGGTGGGAGTGAGCACGCCACAGGGCATTTGTTATACTCGCGGTTTTGGCAAAAATTTATGTTTGATAAAGGCTTAGTGCCGTATGACGAGTATGCTAAAAAACTGATTAACCAAGGGATGATTTTAGGGACGAGTGCTTTTGTTTATAGAATAGGGACAAGTTTTAATATCATATCTACAGATGGAAAAATTGATATAAGTAAGGTAAAAATGTTATTCATTTATGTGCCTAAATATAGTTACGATAAAGTTCAAAAAGGAGAAATTGATGACAATATAAAAAATGGCTTTTCAATTGTTCAAAATAAATTACAATCACAAGGTATAATAGCTGAGCCAAATTTCGACCAAATAACTTTTGCTCAAATTCGAGTAAAGGTTAAATATGTTAACTCTTCGGATGAATTAAATATTAATGAACTGAAAAATGATATTGAATATGGAAGTGAATATAGAGATTCAATTTTTATCGGAGAAAATAAAGAGATAATTGTAGGGAATAATGATAAATATGTTGTTGGTCGAGATGTTGAAAAAATGTCAAAATCTAAACTAAATGTTGTTGATCCAGACCAAATTTGTCACGACTATGGTGCCGATAGCTTACGTTTGTACGAAATGTTTTTAGGGCCATTAGAGCAATACAAACCTTGGAATACTGCTGGTATTACAGGTGTACATAGCTTTCTTAAAAAACTATGGAAATTATATGTTGATGATAATGGTTTAAAAATTTCAGAGGCAACACCAACAAAAGACAACTTAAAAACATTACATAAAACCATAAAGAAAGTAGAAGAAGATATTGAGAATTTCTCATTCAATACGTCGGTATCAACCTTTATGATTGCAGTAAATGAGCTTACTGCTCAAAAGTGTACAAGCAAAGAGATTCTGGAACCTTTACTGATTTTAATTTCACCTTATGCGCCTCATATTGCTGAAGAATTATGGAGTTTGTTAGGGCATAACGAATCCATATCAACGGCTGAGTTTCCTGTATTTGATGAAAGCCATTTGGTTGAGAGCAGTAAAAATTATCCGATTTCGTTTAATGGAAAAATGCGATTTACTATGGAGTTACCACTAGATATGAGTAAAGAAGATATTGAAGCAACAGTATTAGCGCATGATAAAACAAAAGAGCAATTACAAGGACGAACACCTAAAAAAGTAATTGTTGTTCCTGGAAAAATTGTGAATATTGTAGGCTAATGTCATTACGAGGAACGAAGTGACGTGGTAATCTTTTGGATGGATGTTCTTTATTAACCGATTGCTTCACTATGTTCGCAATGACAGTAATAATATGACAATATTTCTTAAGTTTTGTTTGGCTTATTTTTTGCTATAATTACCATACATTTATAATTTAAAAAAAGAAAACAAATATTTACAAAATAAACTTTTTTATTCATA
>CAZQBE010000038.1:10922-12120 GCA_964591595.1 uncultured Flavobacteriaceae bacterium | reverse complement strand
TCATTGAGACTTTTGATAGTTCAGGTAAGAATATTAAGGATGCTAGAAATAAACTTAAATTGTTTAAGCTAAATGATAAAATTGTTAATATCAAATCTTTTAGAATCCCAAACCTAATAAACCAAATAGTTTATAAATATTTTCGTAAAAGTAAAGCACAGCGCTCATTTGAATACGCAACCAAGCTAATGCAATTAGGCATAGGCACACCGAATCCTATCGCATATTATGAGTTTACAACTCCGTTATTGTATAAGAAAAGTTTTTATGTTAGTGAACAATTAGATTGCGATTTAACATATAGAGAACTAATAAATGACTTTAATTACCCTAATTATGAACAAATTTTACGGGAGTTTACTAGGTTTACTTTTAGCTTGCATGAAAAAGGGGTTCACTTTTTAGATCATTCCCCAGGTAATACTTTAATACTAAAAAACGGAGACCATTATTCGTTTTATCTTGTAGATTTGAATAGAATGAAATTTGAATCTATGGATTTTGAAGCTAGAATAAAAAATTTTTCTAGACTTACAAAACATAAGTCAATGGTTGAAGTAATGAGTGATGAATATGCAAAATGTATTGGCGAAGATTACCATAAAGTTTTTAATGTAATGTGGAAATCAACAGAACAATTTAGAAATAAGATCCAGCAAAAGAAAAATATAAAAAAGGCACTTAGATTTTGGAAGTAGTTTAGTTAATCATTTTTTTTATTTAATTCTCTAAGTTTAATATATTTTAAGAAAGTAACATTAAATGTTTGCACACAAATAATAAATCCATTCAGACCATCTAAAAACCCCAATCTTAAAAAATAAGCTTTAAAAAAAGCCCATGATGGTCTAAAAAGTATTTTAAAAATTGAAGATTTTTTTCCAAGCTTAAAATAAGATTCAGCTGCTATATTTGAAAAATTTTCTACCTTTTGGTTGTGTTCTTGATAATTAGCATAAATCCAATGGAGTAAATCTCCTTTTAGTTTTTTATGAGTTTTTCCTTTTTTAAGCGTGTAGCTATCATGAGGATTTATACCTTTCCATTCACCACTATCTTTTTTGAAAAGGCGCAATTTTTTATCGGGATACCAATCAGAATGTTTTATCCATTGTCCACAGTAATTATTTAATCGGTTACAATAATAACCATCATGTTCACAATTTTGTTTTACTTCTAAAATTGATTTTTTGAGTTC
>CAZQBE010000038.1:0-10912 GCA_964591595.1 uncultured Flavobacteriaceae bacterium | reverse complement strand
CAATGCTTCATCGCCATCAAGAGATAAAATATATTCGAATTTAGCTTTAGAAATAGCATAGTTTTTTTGTTCAATATAACCTTCAAAGGAGTGTTGCAAAAATGTAACATTAAATTGTTTACAAATAGCCTCTGTTCTATCTGTCGAGAAGGAATCAATTACTACTATTTCATCTATAACATCAATTAAAGAAGTCAGACATTTTTCTAAATGTTCTTCTTCATTATAAGTAATAATTATGCCAGAGATTTTTATATTAGAACTCATATTGATTCGTAAATTTAACCTTTTACTTGAGTAAATGGTTTATTGTAACTCTTGATAGTAAAGTAATTTAAACGTTTCCTTATTTTGTATTTCCTAATCAAATTTAAAGGTTTCGATTTTAAATAAGATTTGTCTTTGTGTAAAAAATCAATGGAAGTATCTATAACTCTTTCACTTGATTTTCCATCAAAATATGGGTGCAAATCAAGAATAAACGATTGTATCTTAGATAAAATAGTTTCTGGATAGGTTAGAGCTAGCTTAAAAGCATTTTCAATGTCTTCAACGTGTTCAACATTAATTAAATAATCTTCTTTCCTGTGATTTTTGAAAGTTACGACAGGTTTTTTTTGTAATAAAAATTCCTGTATAGCAGAAGTTGTGTCAGCAAACATAATATCTGCTTTTTTAAATAAAGGAATAAGGTTTGTTGTATTATAAAAAGTAAAACAAGATGCTTCTAGGGCTGCCCATTTATCAACAATATGTTCAGGTATTTTAGGGTGTAGTACCATTGTAAAATTATAATGCTCAGCTTTAATAAGGCGTTTAATTTCTTGATAAACATCTTCATTATGAGCCAGACTTAATCGTTCCGTAAAAGTTGATGCAATCATAATTGTAGGTATAGTACTCTTGCTTTTTTTAACTATTGGAAATAAAGGGTCTACTTTTGACCAGCCAGTCTCTATAGCTTCGTAATTTTTATGCTTTTTTTGGAGCATTTTAAAAATAGAAGTTGTACTTGGTCCTTGAGTACAATATAAATCAAATAATCCTCTAATTCTAAAGTGGTCTTTTTTAAATGATCTTTTTTCAGCATTGAAGCCATGAAAAACTTGAACTTTTAAAGCATTAATAAAATCTGGTACGCTATCTGAAATAGTTAATATTATATCAGGTTTATAGTTTAAAACTTCTGTAATGTCATTTAAAATATTGGATTTATTATGTAATGCTGTTTTACCTTCTTCTAAATCACTAAACCATGTTACTGTAAAGCAACGTTTAATAATTTCTTTTTCCAAAGGAATGCCAATTGGAACGGCGTAACTATAAGAAATGTATATTAAAAACTTATACTGCAACATTATATTCTCTTAAAGCATCGTTTAATGATGTTTTTTTGTTTGTACTTTCTTTTCTTTTTCCAATAATTAAAGCACAAGACACGTTATAATTTCCAGCTGAAAATTCTTTTGTATAACTTCCAGGAATTACTACAGATTGTGCAGGTACTCTACCTTTCATTTCTATGGGGTCGTCTCCAGTTACATCGATTATTTTAGTAGAAGCTGTTAATACTACGTTTGCACCAAGAACAGCTTCAGTTTCAATATGAACACCTTCAACGATAATACATCTAGATCCAATAAACGCATTGTCTTCTATAATAACAGGAGCTGCTTGTAAAGGTTCTAGAACCCCACCAATACCAACGCCTCCAGATAGATGCACGTTTTTTCCAATTTGAGCACAACTACCTACAGTTGCCCATGTATCAACCATGGTACCTTCATCAACATAAGCACCTATATTTACGTAACTTGGCATCATAATAACACCTTTTGAAATGTATGCACCATGACGTGCAACAGCATGGGGCACAACACGTATTCCTTTTTCAGCATAACCAGTTTTTAATGGAATCTTATCATGAAACTCTAAAGGACCGGATTCAATAGTTTTCATTTTTTGAATAGGAAAATAGAGTACTACAGCTTTTTTAATCCATTCATTAACTTGCCATCCACTTGTGGTTGGCTCTGCAACTCTTATTTTGCCATTATCTAATAAATTTATGACTTCTCTTATTGTAGAAATAGTAAGCTCTTCTTTAAGTAACTCATGGTTTTGCCAAGCATTTTCTATAGTTGTTTTAATTTGATTCATGGTCAATTAATTTCAACACAAATATAAAGGTATAATTTCTATAACATAATAATAATTTACCTTAAACTTTTACAGTAATGACTTTTACTTAACTTTGCTAAAATATAAAAATGGGAAGAATTTTAGCCATAGATTATGGAGAGAAGCGTACCGGAATTGCTATAACGGATGAGTTACAAATAATAGCTTCAGGGTTAACAACAGTTAATACTAAGGAACTGTTACAATTTTTGATAAGCTATGTAAGTAAAGAACAAGTAGAGCTGATTTTAATTGGAGAGCCAAAGCAAATGGATTATAGTGCATCTGAAAGCGAAGCTTTAATTTTACCATTTATAGTTAAATTGAAAAAACAATTACCCGGAATTCCCATTGAGAGAGTTGACGAACGGTTTACTTCTAAAATTGCTTTTCAGACGATGATTGATAGTGGCTTAAAAAAGCAACAGCGTAAAAATAAAGCCTTAATTGATGAGATTAGTGCAACGCTAATTTTGCAAAGTTATTTGTATTCAAAGAAATAGTTTTTGTTAAAAATACTTTACTAAATAATTAAATTAATATTGTTTTTTGTTTTATCTTTATAGTGCGTAAAAATTCTCTCATGAAACATAAGTACTTTTATTTATTTTTAATTTCAGTTTTCAGTTTTCAACAAGTTTCGTCTCAAGCTTGCCCAGACAATTCATTTATTATACCTGTAATACCAGAAGAGGTGCTCTTTGTTTTTGACTTACCAGGACCTCCTTGTGGAAGTAGACCTGGAGCTATTGTTATTGATGGCAGTGCATATATATTAGGTAATTGTGATACATTTTCTTCTAGATATCAACTTGCTTCTGGAAGTGGTGTTATAGATTCAAATTCATATTCAGTAACTTATGGAAGTTCAACATGTGACTATACTAATGGGATTTTAGGTATAGATGATATTTTTTATATAAATAATAAAACGATACAACTTTCCCCTAATCCTATAAAAAACGCTAGTGTTTTAAATATAAATTTTGCTTTAAATATGTCAGCAAAAATTAATGTTTATAGTTTAGATGGTAAATTGGTTTTAAGAGATCAACTTAATAATTCAAAATTTAAAGATATTAACATTTCAAGTTTATCAAATGGTATATACTTATTGCGATTAGAAACGGATAATGCTTCTATTACTAAAAAGTTTATTATTCAGAATTAAGTTGAATTTAAAATATTTTAAAAAACTCCTTTCTTAAAGGAGTTTTTTATGTTTAAAAAGGATTAAGAATTTATAAGAATTGTATTTTTGCAATAATTATTAAAAAACAAAAATGATATTACCAATTATTGCTTATGGAGACCCAGTTTTAAGAAAAAAAGCTATTGATGTTTCTTCTCATTACCCTAATTTTAGTGAGCTTATTGAGACTATGTATGAGACTATGTATAATGCTTATGGTGTAGGTTTGGCGGCACCGCAAATTGGATTGTCAATTCGTGTTTTTATAGTTGATGCTTCACCTTTTGCTGAAGATGACTCACTATCAGTTGAAGAAAAAAATCAATTAAAAGATTTTAAATGTACATTTATCAATGCAAAGATTCTAGAAGAAACAGGTGATGAATGGAATTTTAATGAAGGGTGTCTAAGTATTCCCAATATAAGAGAAGATGTTATTAGAAAGCCCGAAATAAAAATTCAATATCAAGATGAGAATTTCGATACTCACATCAAAACCTTTGATGGATTATTAGCACGAGTTATACAGCACGAATATGACCATATTGAAGGTGTTTTGTTTACCGATAAAATTTCTAATTTTAAGAAACGTTTAATAAAAGGGAAATTGGTAAACATTTCTAAAGGAAAAATTAATATAGATTATAAAATGCGTTTTCCTGATGCAAAAAATAAGCGATAATACTTTGATAAGTACTGTAAACCAATGATATTTGCCGCTTTTAAAATTAAAAGTTACTATGAGTTTAGAAAGTATTTTAGCCATTGCTCAAAAACCAGGTTTGTTTAAGCTAGTTACTCAAACTAGAGGAGGTTATATTGCTGAATCTTTATTAGATGGAAAGCGTATATCTGTAAACTTAAGAAGTAATGTTAGCTTACTTAGTGAGATTGCAATTTATACTTTAACTGAAGAAGTGCCATTGCAAAAGGTGTTAAAGAAGATTAAAGATAAGGAGAATGGTAAGTTAACAAGTATAAACCCTAAAGACGGTAAAGATGTCTTGGAAGAATACTTTTTTGAAGTACTGCCAGATTATGACGAAGATAGAGTATACCCAAGCGATATTAAAAAAATGGTGAGGTGGTATAATATATTACAAGAGCATAAAATGTTAGATTTGCTTGAAGAAGAAAGCATTGAAGAAGAAGAATAAAAAAAACAGCTTTAAGGCTGTTTTTTTGTTTTAGGCTAATTTTAGGATAGATTGATAAAAACTCTATTTGTTGAATAAGATGAGTTAATATCCAATAAATATGTAATTTCTAAAAATAAAAAAAGGGGAAGATTTCCCCTTTTTAATGTTTGAAACCTTTTAACGAAAGTATTTTTAAATCCCTCTAAAATATATAGCTAAAAGTCTCAACTATATAGCAAACGTAATTGCCTATATAGCAAGTTAATAACACCTTAAAAATAATTTATTTAATTCATTTAAAATAAATTATTTAAAACAACTTATTAACAATTTTTAGATTGGATGTTTATTTTATGTCAAAATTAGTAATTCCAAAAGCATAAGTTACCTTTGTTTTTTTAAAAAAGTTTACGTGTTATCAATCTATACTAAAGAGTTTAAATACAACTTAAAACTGGCAACACCAGTTATGCTAGGGATGCTAGGTCATACTTTTGTGAGCTTTGTCGATAACATAATGGTTGGTCAATTAGGGTCTGCTGAACTTGCTGCAGTATCATTGGGTAACAGTTTTATTTTTATTGCCATGTCACTAGGTATTGGATTTTCTACAGCCATAACCCCTTTAATAGCAGAAGCAGATTCTGAAAATGATTTTAAAAAAGGAAAGTCTTCGTTTAAACACGGTCTTTTTTTGTGCATGGTTTTAAGTTTAGCATTATTTGGAATAATACTTTTAGCAAAGCCATTAATGCACCTTATGAAACAACCACCTGAAGTGGTTGCTCTAGCTATTCCTTATCTAGATTTAGTAGCTTTTTCTTTAGTGCCATTAATTATTTTTCAAGCTTTTAAACAATTTAGCGATGGTTTGTCAATGACTAAATATCCTATGTATGCAACCATATTGGCTAATATTGTAAATGTGGTTTTAAACTATATATTAATTTTTGGAAAATTTGGATTTCCAGAAATGGGAATAGTTGGAGCTGCAGTTGGTACTTTGGTTTCAAGATTTATTATGCTATTCTTTTTATGGTGGCTGTTACAAAGTAAAGAGAAATCTAAAGCATATGTTACTAATATTAAATTATTTGTATTGGAACGTAAAATGATAAAAAAAACAGTCAACCTTGGGTTTCCTAGCGCCATGCAAATGTTTTTTGAGGTTGCTATTTTTACAGGAGCAATTTGGCTTAGCGGTTTGTTAGGGAAAAACCCTCAAGCAGCAAATCAGATAGCACTTAATTTATCATCAATGACTTTTATGGTTGCCATGGGTTTAAGTGTTACTGCAATGATAAGAGTAGGAAATCAAAAAGGATTTCAAAATTTCAAAGAACTACGTCGCATTGCGTTTTCAATATTTTTATTAGGACTTTGTTTCGCTTTTATTTTTGCTCTGTTATTTCTAATATTTCATCAAGCATTACCTAAACTATATGTCGATTTGAATGATGCTAAAAATTTAGTAGATAATACCGAAGTAATAACCATTGCGGCTAAACTGTTAATAGCAGCTGCAATATTTCAATTAAGTGATAGTGTACAAGTTATGGTTTTAGGAGCGCTAAGAGGTCTGCAAGATGTTAAAATTCCAACCTTAATAACATTTATAGCGTATTGGGTTATAGGGTTTCCTATTAGTTATTATTTAGGAAAACAAGAAGCTTATGCAAGTTTCGGAATTTGGTTAGGACTTCTAGTCGGACTTACATCTGCAGCAATTATGTTGTATATTAGATTTAATTATTTAACAAAACGATTGATTAAAGAAAAATTTCTAGACAATAACGTTTAGATTTCCATTAAATTTGTATTTCTTACAAAAGCGCGAATCTATAAAACAAGATATAATATATGAATCTTCCAAAATTTATGCTAGGAGATAATACCGATTTACCTAATGCTATTTTTGTAATTCATACCGATTTTCCGAGGTTTATTATTAATCTGGAAAATGATGAAGTAGAATGGCTAGAAGATTTTGACCAACATGATGAAAAAGAATTATTAAATGAGACTGAAGCATTGATAGAAGAAGCTTCACAGTTTTATGATAGAGAAGTATCACGTTACGATAATTAGGTAATATGTTAGATCAATTGCTTCAATACGATAAAGAACTATTCTTATTTTTAAACAATTTAGGAAGTACAACTTGGGATGGGTTATGGCTTGTAATTACAAATAAGTTTACTTTCATTCCGTTATATGCCATTTTATTGTTTTTTATTTATAAGCGTTTAGGACTTAAGGTGTTATTGTTAACTATTCTAGTAGTAGCAGTAATGATTGCATTTACCGATCAAATTACAAACCTGTTTAAGTACATTATCGTTAAACGTCCAAGACCTTGCAGGGAAGAAGAACTTCAAGGTATTATGCGTTTTGTTGCTCCAAGATGTGGAAGGTATGGTTTCTTTTCAGGGCATTCGGCAAACTCAATGGCAGCAGCAGTATTTGCAGGTTTACTACTAAAACCGTATTATAAAAAGCTAATTTTCATCTTGTTATTTTGGAGTGCAACAGTTGCCTATAGCAGAATTTATGTTGGAGTGCATTATCCGTTAGATATTATTTGCGGAATGACGTTTGGAACCCTTACAGGATACGGATTTTACAAGCTTCAAAGATATTTGAGGCAGCGTTTTATTTCTTAGTTAGAATATAATAATTACTTACAAGTCTTTTTTTGTAACCACGTTTATTTGGCGCATTTCTATTCAAGTCATAAGTGTCACGTTGTTCTAAAGTATAATTGTTTTTTAGCAGTGATTCCTCTTCAGGGCTTAAATCGTTTGCTATCAGTCCAAAGCTATGTTCATCTGGAAAATTATAAGTAGAATCATTAATTTTTATAGAAGGAATTTTATCACCAAATTGCCAAATCATTTCAGGCGAAACAGTATTAAAACTATAAATACTTAAGCCTTCTTTTTTAGCTTGTTGTTTTAAACTTGAAATAGAATTGTACTCAGGTTGTCCTTGAGTTTTTGATAAGGGTAAAACAGATGCAAATGCGGCTACCATAAATACGATACATAAATAAAACACGTTTTTCACATGCTTTCTTTTAAGATTAATTAGTATTAAAATGCCTAATGATAATAGTAAAATAGAAGCCAGTACATACCAAAACAGCATAACTCCTGTTAAAAAACTACCTAATAAAAAAATAGCTAAAGGAAACCCAATGCCAATCAAAGCAATCAAGCCAAAATTAAAATACACTGGAATGGTTTCTCTTTTATCTTTTAAATCTTTAAATCTTCTAATTAAATAGTCAATATAAAATCCAGTATTTATTGCCAACGGGATTAATACAGGCATTAAATACCGTGACTTCTTTTCAGGAATAATAGATAATAATATCACTGCTAAAATGGTCCAATAAAAGCTAAGTCTATATACTTTTAAGTTATTCACACGAGATTTCATATAAGGATATAATAGTCCAATAAAAGCGGGAATCGTCCACAAGCCACTTTGTGTAAAGAAACTCCAATAGTAATAAAAAGGTCTTACATTATAACTTCCCCAATTGACGGTTTCTTTATTAGCAATTTCTAAAAATGTTTCAGAATCTGAAATCCTAACATATAAATACCACCAACCTCCAATAAGCAATGCGATTATTAAAAAAGAGAATAATGAAAAATATTTAGGTCTGAAATTTTTGTACTTATAGGTTATGCCGTAAGCAATCAAAAATGGAAGCAATAGGGCATAAAAGGAGATAGGTCCTTTACTCAAAATGGAAAGACCAAAAAATAATCCAGCTATTAAAGTGTGTTTCCAGTATTGTTTTTGTTTTTCAAAAAGCTGAAACAGATGTAGTATAGCTACTAGCATAAAACCATGCGTAAAAATGTCCCAAGGCGCTTCAATAATAATGCCTATTACGTAAAATGAGGTAACTGTAATTAAAGCGTTTATTAGTGACTGAGATGTATTTTTTAATAGTTTGTTACTTAACAAATAAGACGCTATTCCAGTAACTATTACCATCAATATGGCAGGGAAACGTAATGCAAGTACACTTTTAATTCCAAAAATTAATCCAGAAATCGCAGTTAACCATGTAGGTAATGGCGGTTTTTGATATCGAGCTTCACTATTCATTGTTGTTAATAGCCAATTACCATCATCAATCATTTCGCGAGCAGTAATAAAATTGCGAGCTTCCATAATACTAATATCAAGAACATCTATATTGATACAAAGCATTATTAAAACGATAATAATAATTGCTAATATTGGATTATTTTCAATTTTATTCAGCATCTTGTCTATGTAGCAAAATTAAATTTCTAATATAAATAATAGACCCTAAAAGGTGACCAATAAATAAAACAGGATCTTTTCTATTTATAGCATAAATTAAGATTAAAATAGAACCTACCAAACTCAGCAACCAAAACCCTAGTGGTAGTAAAGACGTTTTTTTGTACTCTGAATATAACCATTGATACACAAAACGCAGCGTAAATACTATTTGCGAGATAATTCCAAGCCATAATAACCATGAAGGAATCGCTTCATTTTTAAATAAAACATCTACATCTATAACATTATTGTTAAAATAATATATAGCTATAAGTACCGGAACACTATATAAAAATAAACGTATAGACCAATGCAGTTTTTGCCACTGGTTTTGTAGTTGTAAATTTCTTATATATATAAAATAAGTTAAAGTCTGCCCAAGCATGATGGCAAAATCATCGCGTAAATAACCATACACAAACAATAAAAAAGAAGCTATTAAACTCAAGGTCCAAAAAAGTGTAGGTGTAATTACTTTGCGTTGTTTTTCAGAAGTAACCCATTGAATTACTAACCTAGAGGAGAACAAAATTTGAGCAATAAACCCAATAGTATATATAATCCAATTGCTCATTAACCTTGTTTAACAACGTTGTAGTTAATGTATTTTCTTTTCATCCATAAATAGGCAAAGCAATCACTTAAAGGGCCTAATAATCTATTCCATAAGCCAAATTTTGCTTCTCCAGCAATACGCGGAAAATGCTGTACAGGAATTTGAATAATAGTTCCGTTTTGCAATAAAATCATTGCAGGTAAAAACCTGTGTAAGCCTTTAAACATAGGGATACGCTTAGCATAGTCTGTTTTTATGACCTTTAATGGGCAACCCGTATCATCCATTCCATCATGCGTAAATGCACGTCGTATGCCATTTGCAATTGTAGAAGACATGTTTTTTACAAACGAATCTTTTCTATTAGCTCTAACTCCAGTAACCAAATCATAGTTACCAATATGTTCCAACAACAAGTTGAAATCTTCAGGTGCTGTTTGAAGGTCAGAATCTATATAACCTACCAATTCCGTTTTTACATAGTCAAAACCCGCTTTAATAGCCGCACTTAGACCTCTGTTTTCTGCAAAGGAGATGAAATTAAAATTAGTATTTCTAAGGCAGATATCTTCAATTAATTCTTGGCTTTTATCTTTTGAACCATCATTAACAAATAAAATGCATGTTGGTACTGTCGCAATTTTCGAATATGCTAGAAGTTCTTTTTCCATACGTTCCAAATTATCCTCTTCATTGTAAACAGGAACAATAATTGTGAATTTGTAATCCATTCAAATTTAGATTTTGATGTTACAAAAATATTCTTTTTTAGATTAACTAGATAGATTCATGTTTTAAATATAAAAAAGATATTAAATTGCATCATTAAATTTTATCTAGATGAAAATATTAATTACTGGAGTTGTAGGCTTTATAGGGTCTCATACTGCTGAACGGTTAAAGCAACTAGGCCATGAGGTTATTGGAGTTGATAATTTTTCTGAGTATTACAATTTAAGCTTAAAAAAATTAAATGCTGCTGCTGTAGAGAGGGCAGGAGTAAAGGTTATTAATTTAGATTTGCGTAATGAAAATTTAAATAATTCTCTACCAACAGATATTCATTATATTTTTCATTATGCAGCACAACCGGGAATATCTTCTACATCTACTTTTGAAGATTATTTTAGTAACAATATTATAGCAACTAAAAATTTAATTGATTATGCATTGCTTTGCCCAGACTTGAAGTTGTTTGTAAATATTGGAACATCCTCAATTTACGGATTAGAAGCTACTTTTACAGAAGACGTAGCTCCAAAGCCAGCTTCTCATTATGGTGTGACAAAACTGACTGCTGAGCAGTTAGTGCTCCAAAAAAGTAGAGAAAAGCAATTAAAAGCCTGTTCGTTAAGATTGTATTCCGTAATTGGACCCAGAGAACGTCCAGAAAAAATGTACACAAAGCTTATTGATTTAGGGTTAAAAGGTGACCCATTTCCATTGTTTGAAGGCAGTGACAAACACTTACGAAGTTTTACTTATGTTGGAGATATTGTTGATGGGGTTGTGAGT
>CAZQBE010000037.1:0-12203 GCA_964591595.1 uncultured Flavobacteriaceae bacterium | reverse complement strand
ATTCTTTTGCATCATATCTTGGTCGAGCCCTGTCATACAAATTGTAATAAACATACCACCAAGAAAAGACTTTATAAAATGGCTGCGTTCTAAAAAACTATCAATAACAAGAACTTTGCTGTATTGTTTCAGTTCATCCGAAGCTAGAAATTCTGAGAAACTCCATCCTAAACTTTCATTAATAAAATAAATGGATAAAATTACCGCAACAATCATAAACAATGTTTGTAAAGTATCGGTCCATACAATTGTTTTTATACCACCTTTATTAGTGTAGATCCAAATCAATAAAATAGAGATTACCACAGTAATTTCAAAAGGAACATTCCAAGCATCAAATACAAATTGCTGTAAAACTATAGCGACTAAAAACAATCTAAAAGCAGCACCTAAAACACGAGATACAAAAAAGAAAAAGGCACCTGTTTTATGGCTTACAACGCCAAAGCGTTGGAGCAAGTATTCATAGATAGATGTTACATTAAGTTTGTAGTAAATAGGCATTAACACAAAGGCAACAATAAAATATCCAAACATATAGCCCAAAACCACTTGGAAATAGCTAAACTGTGAGTCTTCTATCCAACCAGGAACCGAAATAAAAGTGACACCAGAGAGTGAAGCGCCAACCATTCCGAAAGCAACGATATACCAAGGCGATTTTTTCCCTGCTTTAAAAAAGTCTGCATTAGTATCGTTTTTTCCAGTAAAATAAGAGATTAATAAAAGCAAGCCAAAATAGGCAGCAATAAGAATAATAATTTGTGTTGCGCTCATAGGAATTAAATTCAACTGCCAAAATACAAATTCCTATTAATTTACTTATAAGATCCTGAAACAAGTTCAGAATAAATAGTAAATTCGCAGTTATGGAATTTTCTTCAAAACTACTTGAAAATGCAGTAAACGAAATGTCGCAATTGCCAGGAATTGGCAAAAGTACAGCATTGCGTTTGGTGTTACATTTATTACGGCAACCTAATGAACAAACTGTGCATTTATCAAGCGCATTATTAAAAATGAGAGAAAACATTAAGTTTTGTAAAAGCTGCCATAATATTAGTGATATTGAATTATGTGAGATTTGTGCTAATCCACATAGAAATAACGAAATTATTTGTGTGGTTGAAGACATTAAAGATGTTATGGCTATTGAGAATACGAGTTCTTTTAGAGGATTATATCATGTACTAGGAGGTAAAATTTCACCAATGGATGGGATAGGACCTCACGATTTAAATATTACATCTTTAGTAGATAAAGTAAAGCAAGGAAATATAAAAGAATTGATTTTTGCATTGAGTTCTACTATGGAAGGAGATACTACAAACTTTTATATTTACAAGCAGATTCAAGATTGTAAAGTTATTACATCAACTATTTCTAGAGGTATTTCAGTAGGAGACGAACTGGAATATGCAGATGAGGTTACCTTAGGAAGAAGTATTATTAATAGAATTCCGTTTGAAGCCTCTTTAAAAATGTAATCAGTATTTGAAACTATCAGTTGTCATATTAAATTATAATGTGCAATACTTTTTAGAATTGTGTTTAAAAAGTGTTCAAAAAGCCTTAGTTGGAATTGATGCCGAAATTATTGTAGTTGATAACAATTCACCAGACGATAGTTGTAAAATGGTTAAGCAATTTTTCCCTGATGTTGCATTAATAGCAAACAAAAATAATTTAGGCTTTTCAAAGGGCAATAATCAAGGTGTGCAAATTGCTAAAGGCGAGTATATTTGTATTTTAAATCCAGATACTGTTGTTGCCGAAGATACATTTACAAAACTTCTAGAGTTTGCAAAATCTAAAGAAAATTTAGGTATTGTAGGTTGCAAGCTCATTGATGGTGCTGGAAAATATCTTCCTGAAAGTAAGCGTAATATTCCAGTAGTCAAGGTCGCTCTTCAAAAAATATTTGGAAACTCAAAAAACTACTATGCAAATCATATTAATGAAAATGATATTGCAAAAGCAGATGTTTTAGTAGGCGCGTTTATGTTTATGAAGCGCGACGTGTTTACTGCAATTAATGGTTTTGATGAAGACTATTTTATGTATGGTGAAGATATTGATATATCTTATAAATCATTAAGTCAAGGTTATGATAACTATTATTATGGCGAAACTACAATCATTCATTATAAAGGAGAAAGCACTTTAAAGGATGCCTTTTATGCCAAACGTTTTTATGGATCTATGCAAATTTTTTACAAAAAGCATTTTAAAAAGAATATTGTATTTGATGTTTTTGTTTGGTTGGGTATTAAGACAGCCTATGCATTTAGAAAAGAAAAGAAAAAGCATCTCGAAAAATTAAATACATATTACCTTATTTCAAATCAAGAAAATAAACGCTTAGCACATAAATTAAGTAAAGATTTGGTGTTAAAATCTTCAGTAATAAATATTGAAGAAAATTCTGAAATTATTTTTGACGCTATTTTTTTAAGCTATATGCAGATTATTGAAAACATGTCTCAATTTAATAAAAAAGAAAGTATAACGTTTAAAATCCTACCTCATAATTCAAACTATATAATAGGAAGTAATAGCTCTTTTAGTCAAGGAGAAGTAATGATTTTTGACAAGAATTAATTGATGAAAACGCAACAGATTTGATGATTTTTCATTAATTTTGCATGCAATAACCTAAAAATTGCTTTCATACTAAAGATATGGCAAAATTTGAACTTAAGTTACCTAAGATGGGAGAAAGTGTTGCTGAGGCAACTATAACATCTTGGTTAAAAGAAATAGGAGATACCATTGAAGCTGATGAAGCAGTATTAGAAATTGCTACTGATAAGGTTGATAGTGAAATACCTAGTGAAGTAGATGGTGTTTTAGTTGAAAAATTATTTAAAGTTGATGATGTCGTGCAAGTAGGTCAAACCATTGCAGTTATTGAGATAGAAGGTGATAATGATACAGTAGATACTAGCACAAAAAAGGAAACTGTTGCACCTATTAGCGAAGCTCCAACAGCAGATGTTGCAGAGGTAGCTCAAACCGTAGTTGCTGCAAAAACCACAGCTACTCCAGTTATTCATTCAAATGAAGAGCGTTTTTATTCACCTTTAGTAAAAAACATAGCAAAAAAGGAAGGTATTGCACAGGCAGAATTAGATACTATTTCAGGCACAGGAAAAGAAGGGCGTGTTACCAAAAATGATATATTAGCTTATATTGAAACTAGAGGGAGTCATCCTCTTAAAGGAGCCACTATAATACCAGAAACTAAACCAGAACCAATACTGTCAAATGGTATAGAAATATCAAAACCTACTCCAGTTGTAGAAAATCCAGTTGCAGTAAGTAGTGGTGAAGATGAAATTATAGAAATGACCAGAATGGGTAAACTGGTAGCAAAACACATGGTAGATTCTGTTCAAACTTCTGCACATGTGCAATCATTTATTGAGGCAGATGTCACTAATATTTGGAATTGGAGAAACAAAGTTAAAGACGACTTTAAAAAGCGTGAAGGAGAAAATTTAACCTTTACTCCAATTTTTATGGAAGCCGTTGCAAAAGCATTGCGAGATTATCCGATGATGAACATTTCTGTACAAGGAGAAACTATTATAAAGAAGAAAAATATTAATTTGGGTATGGCCGCAGCTTTGGGAGATGGAAATTTAATTGTGCCTGTAATTAAAAACGCAGATCAATTGAATTTAATAGGCATGACTAAGCAAGTCAATGATTTGGCTAATCGTGCTAGACTTAATCAATTAAAACCAGACGATATTCAAGGCGGAACATATACTGTTACCAATGTTGGTACTTTTGGTAGCATTATGGGAACACCAATTATTAATCAGCCCCAAGTTGGTATTTTAGCGCTCGGAGCCATTCGTAAAGTACCTGCTGTAATAGAAACTTCCGAAGGTGATTTTGTTGGTATTCGTTACAAGATGTTTATGTCGCATTCATATGACCATCGTGTTGTAAATGGTGCTCTTGGAGGACAATTTGTAAAAGCTGTAAAAGATTATCTCGAAGCTTGGGATAATGATAGAGAAATATAATTTTCAAATTATAAATTATTTAAAACCTAATCCTTAAAAACGATTGGGTTTTTGTTTTTCACAGCATAACTATTTATTACCTTTACAGGATTATAAAATATTTGATTTAATGCAGCTTAATTTAACCAAGCCTATTTGTTTTTTCGATTTAGAAACCACAGGTGTTAACATTTCAAAAGATAGAATTGTAGAGATTTCTATTTTAAAAGTATTTCCTAACGGCACTGAAGAATGTAAAACATGGTTGGTTAATCCAGAAATGATAATTCCAAAAGAAGTCATCGCTATTCATGGAATTACTAATGAAAAAGTAGCTAGCGAGCCAACTTTTAAAGCTATTGCTAAAGATGTTCAGGCAATGATTAAAGATTCCGATTTGGGAGGCTTTAATTCTAACCGTTTTGATATTCCTCTTTTAGCGGAAGAAATGCTACGAGCTGAACTAGATTTTGATATGAAAAATCGAGTTTCTGTAGATGTACAAACTATTTTTCATAAAATGGAACAACGCACATTAGTAGCTGCATATAAGTTTTATTGCGATAAAAATTTGGATGATGCGCATAGTGCTGAAGCTGATACATTAGCAACCTACGAAGTTTTAAAAGCACAAGTGGCAAAGTATGAAGACCTTGAAAACAATACTAAGTTTTTATCTAATTTTAGTTCGCGAAAAAAGTTTGCGGATTTTGCTGGCTTTATTAATTTTAATAAAAAAGGAGAGGAATGTTTTTCATTTGGTAAACATAAAGGGAAGCGTGTCGTTGATGTACTTGATAAAGAGCCAGGTTATTTTGGGTGGTTACTCAATGCCGATTTTCCATTATACACAAAAAAAGTGCTCACAGCAATTAAATTAAGAGAATTTAACAATAAATTAGATTAATGTCATTCTTAGCAAAACGAAGAATCTCAATTATATTCTCATGAAAATTATTTGCATAGGAAGAAACTATACAGAGCATATAAAGGAATTAGAAAACGAAAAACCTACAGATCCTGTTGTGTTTTTAAAGCCAGACACTTCTATTTTACTTAAAAAACAACCGTTTTTTATACCCGATTTTTCTAACGATGTGCATTATGAAGTGGAAATATTGGTAAAAATCGACAAAGTGGGGAAACATATTGACAAAAAATTCGCACATAAATATTATAATGAAATAGGTTTAGGTATAGATTTTACAGCACGAGATTTACAAAGCCAATTAAAAGCAAAAGGTTTACCTTGGGAAAAGGCTAAAGCCTTTGATGGTGCTGCGGTAATAGGGAAGTGGTTGCCAAAAAGCAACTTTAAAGATGTAGATAATATTGTCTTTAGTTTATATAAAAATGATACCCTTGTTCAAGATGGAAATACCAACTTAATGCTTTGGAAAATAGGGGAGTTAATCGAATATGTGTCAAAATATTTTACTTTAAAGATTGGAGATATTATCTTTACAGGCACTCCAGCAGGAGTTGGCAAAGTTGTTGCTAATGATAAATTAAAAGGATTTATAGAAAAAGAAGAACTATTTTCAATAACAGTAAAATAAATGGAACAACATTATAAACTTGATAGAGTAAGAGAGTTGGCTGATAATGATACCGACTTTATTAAAACTTTGGCTATGACCTTTTTAGATGAGGTGCCAGAAGATGCAAAACTATTGCAAATTGCTGTAGTAAGTAAAGACTATTTAGCAGCTTATAAATCTGCCCATAAAATGAAACCTACTATAGATATGTTTGAGTTAGGTGTACTTGATGATTTGGTTGAAGTACAAGAATGGGGAAGACTTGAGCAACGTGATAAAGATATTTCCGATAAACTAGATATAGTTATGATAGCAATAGAGAATGCTATTGACGAGATTAAGGTTGACTTTAATTTATAATGCAAGCAGAAATAATTACCATTGGCGATGAAATTCTCATTGGTCAAATTGTGGATACTAATTCAGCATTTATTGCAAAAGCACTTAAT
The DNA here is from genome assembly GCA_964591595.1 of uncultured Flavobacteriaceae bacterium. Taxonomy (GTDB): domain Bacteria; phylum Bacteroidota; class Bacteroidia; order Flavobacteriales; family Flavobacteriaceae; genus JAADHG01. The sequence continues at coordinate 6,197 of CAZQBE010000037.1, read as the reverse complement.
AAAATAGGTGTTTCTGTATATCAAATAACGTCTATTCAAGACGAAAAAATTCATATTTTAAAAGCTATTTCCGAAGCAGAAAACAATGCTGATATCATCATCATTACTGGAGGATTAGGGCCAACAAAGGACGATATTACTAAAACTACAATTGCTGAATATTTTAATGATGTATTAGTTCTAAACGATTCTGTTTTAAAAAACATAGAATCAATCTGGAAAAAATATGTTACACAACCGCTAACTCAAGTTAATATTAATCAAGCTTTAGTACCATCAAGAGCAAAAGTTCTAATGAATCGTTTTGGGAGTGCTCCAGGAATGTGGTTAGAAAAAGAAGGCAAAGTATTTATATCACTTCCAGGTGTACCTTTTGAGATGAAAGCTTTAATTACTAATGAGGTTATACCAAATCTTCAAAAGCAATTTAAACTCCCTTTTATTTTGCATAAAACATTGCTTACTTATGGATTAGGTGAAAGCATGTTAGCTGCTAGAATTGAAGATTGGGAAGATCATCTTCCAGAATTTATCAAGTTGGCCTATTTACCTAATCTTGGTAAAGTAAGATTACGCTTATCTGCAAAAGGAATAGATAAAGAAGGTATTATTGCCGAAATGAATAAACAATTAGATTTGTTGTTACCTCAAATTAAAGATGTGTTTGTAGGCTATGAAGAAGATGGCGCACTAGAATCTATAATAGGAAAGCAATTAACAGTTTTAGGAAAAACACTGGCAACTGCCGAAAGTTGTACTGGAGGAAAGATTGCTGAACAAATTACAGCACATTCAGGAGCATCAGTATATTTTAAAGGAAGTGTAGTTAGTTATGCTACACAAGCAAAAATTGATGTTTTAAATATTGATAAACGTTTAATTGAAGACTTCTCAGTAGTGAGTAGTCAAGTAGCCGAAGCTATGGCAACAAATGTTCAACAGCTTTTTAAAGTAGATTATGCTATTGCAACAACAGGAAATGCTGGCCCAACAAAGGGCGATGCCGATGCTGATGTCGGTACTGTTTATATTGCTATTGCTACACCAACACAGGTTTATGCGAAAGAATTTCAATTGGGTAATCATCGTACAAAAGTGATTCAAAAAGCTGTGAATAAAGCTTTTGAAATGCTTCAAAAAGAAATTTTTTAAAATTGACAAAATAAAGTTTGCCAAATATCAAAGAATTTGTAAATTTGCACCTCGTTTTAAAACAACAAAATTTTTAAAGTTAGATATCATGTCAAGAGTTTGTGAACTTAAAGGAAAAAAGGCGATGGTTGGAAACAACGTATCTCACGCATTCAATAGAAATAAGCGTAAATTTAACGTTAACCTATTAAAAAAACGTTTTTACATTCCTGAAGAAGATAAGTGGGTCACTTTAAAAGTTTCAGCGGCTGCGTTGAAGACTATCAATAAAATAGGTATTTCTGCTGTAATTAAAGACGCTAAATCTAAAGGATTTTTAAAATAATAGCCGTAAAAGTTAAAGATAAGTACAATGGCAAAAAAAGGAAACAGAGTTCAAGTAATATTGGAATGTACAGAGCATAAAGCAACTGGACAATCAGGAACTTCAAGATATATTACAACAAAAAATAAAAAGAATACACCAGACAGATTAGAGATTAAAAAATTTAATCCAATCTTGAAGCGTATGACAGTTCATAAAGAAATTAAATAATTTGACATTTTTACTTAAAGTAAAAATGTCAAATGTAACACATTTGAATCATGGCAAAGAAAGCAGTAGCATCATTACAAACAGGATCTAAACGTTTAACAAAAGCGATAAAAATGGTGAAGTCTCCAAAATCTGGAGCTTATATGTTTGTGGAATCAATTATGGCACCAGATCGTGTAAATGACTTTTTAAATAAGAAATAAATATATTTTTTAATAGATAAGATATTTATAAGCTGCTTTCAATTAGAAAGCGGCTTTTATTTTATCTTTACATTTCGTTTTATAACTAAGCCAAATTATAAGATGGATTAAAAGAATAAACCTTAAATACATGAGTTTTTTTAAAAAAATATTCTCTTCTGATAAAAAGGAAACCTTAGACAAAGGGTTAGAAAAATCAAAATCATCATTCTTTTCAAAACTTAATAAAGCTGTTGCAGGAAAGTCTAAAGTTGATGCTGATGTTTTAGACAATCTTGAAGAAGTCCTTGTTACTAGCGATGTTGGTGTAGATACAACACTTAAAGTCATTGATCGTATCGAGGCTAGAGTTGCTAAGGATAAATATTTAGGGATCTCAGAACTCAACCAAATGCTAAGAGAAGAAATTGCAGGGTTATTATCTGAAACAAATTCAGGTGAGGCAACTGAGTTTACAATTCCTGAAGACAAAAAACCATATGTAATTATGGTGGTTGGTGTTAATGGTGTTGGTAAAACTACAACCATTGGTAAGTTAGCTTATCAATTTAAAAAACAAGGGTTAAATGTCGTTCTTGGTGCTGCAGATACCTTTAGAGCTGCGGCAATAGACCAGCTTCAGGTTTGGGCAGATCGTGTAGAAGTGTCAATGATAAAACAAGATATGGGAAGTGATCCTGCTTCTGTGGCTTTTGATACCTTACAAAGTGCAGTAACCCAAAATGCAGATGTGGTTATTATAGATACGGCTGGGAGATTGCACAATAAAGTAAATTTAATGAATGAGCTTACTAAAGTAAAGCGTGTGATGCAAAAAGTTGTTCATGATGCGCCTCATGATGTACTTCTTGTTTTAGATGGCTCAACTGGTCAAAATGCGTTTGAACAAGCCAAACAATTTACAGCTGCTACCGAAGTTACTTCGTTAGCTGTAACTAAACTAGATGGAACTGCTAAAGGTGGTGTTGTTATTGGTATTAGTGACCAATTCCAAATTCCAGTAAAATATATAGGAGTAGGAGAAGGAATAGAGGATTTACAAGTCTTTAATAAATTCGAATTTGTAGATTCCTTTTTTAAGTAATACCTTATCATGCATATAAACGAGTCTGCCTCAATACCAGAGGTAGGACTCCATTTTTAGTGTATGAGTTTCAACATATATCATAATCTTCATATTAAAACTTCTCCAAAAGAGGTATTTGATGCTGTGTCTTTACCCAAGCATCTAGACAATTGGTGGACATTAAAAAGCTCTGGTGTACCAGAATTAGATGCAGAATACAATCTAAATTTTACCGATGATTACAATTGGTATTGTAAAGTATCTCAAGTAAAATCAAATGAATCATTTCATTTAAAAATGACAAAATCTGATGATGATTGGAATCCTACCACATTTGGTTTTGAATTAAAACCTGAAAACAATGGTACGATAGTCATGTTTAGTCATACAAATTGGATAATCGATAACCAAGAGTTTAAACAGTCATCTTTTTGTTGGGCAATGTTACTCAATGGATTAAAAAACTATCTTGAAAAAGGAGACATTGTTCCTTTTGCAGAAAGAAATTAAACAGATTATCTGTCATTCCTACTTAGGCAGGAATCCAAAGTTTTACTTTTGACATCCCATTTTTTACTATTTTAGTGCAAAACACTAATTATGCTTAAAATTTTATATTTATTCCTAGTTACATTAATTCTTTCTTGTAATAATAAGTCAACAGATGCTGTCACAGAGAGAGAAATTCCTCCAGTTGTTAAAGACTCAACCGATTTTAGAGAGTTTCGTGTATTAGATTCTAGATATATTAGAAAAGATGACTTATGGAAACCTTTTAATAAAGAATTAAAAGATTTTACAGAAAAAACATATAATAGTTTAAAGCCACTAGTTTTAGAGCAAGATATTCCTACACTTCAAAAACACATCGTTGACGGTAATTTAAGTTACAAAAAGCTTACTAAATTTTATTTGTATCGAATTAGAAAATTTGACAGGTTAAACCCTCTTTCGTTAAATTCTGTTATTACCTTGAATCCTAAAGTGATAAGTCAAGCAAAACAAAAAGACAAAGAATTTCGTAACAAAAAGCTTAAACATCCTATTTTTGGAATGCCAATTCTTTTAAAGGATAATATAAATGCAGCTAGTATGCCAACAACGGCAGGAGCTGTAGCTTTACAAGGAAATACTGTAGAAGATGCATTTATTACCGCACGTTTAAAAAGTAATGGCGCACTTATTTTAGGGAAAGCTAATTTAAGCGAGTGGGCATATTTCTTTTGTGGCGAATGTCCAAGTGGTTATAGTGCCATTGGAGGGCAAACCTTAAATCCATATGGGAGAAGAACGATGGATACAGGAGGCTCAAGTTCAGGTAGTGGCGTTTCTGTAACCGCAAATTTTAGTGCTGGAGCAGTAGGAAGTGAAACATCAGGTTCTATCCTCTCGCCATCAAGTTCAAACTCTATAGTAGGCTTAAAACCAACCATAGGATTATTAAGTAGAAGTGGTATTGTACCAATATCTTCAACCTTAGATACCCCTGGCCCGATGACTAAATATGTGATTGATAATGCGATACTTTTAGACGCGATGAGTGGTTTTGATGATTCAGATTCCAAATCAATAAAGCGTCAAATAAAAGGTTATTCGAAATCACTGTCAGATGGTAGTATTGAAGGAAAACGATTTGGTGCTTTTAAACGATTTATGGACGATTCGTTATATGTAGCAGCTATAAAAGTGCTAATAGATAATGGCGCCGAAGTTGTGGAAGTTAATGAAATAGAAGTAAACCGTTCTGGCTTTATTAACTTATTGAACCTCGATATGAGGAAAGACTTACCAGTATATTTAGATACGTATGCATCTAAAAATATACAGGTAGCATCGGTACAAGAAGTTATAGACTATAATAATCTCGATTCTGTTAATCGAGCACCTTACGGACAAAGACTTTTTAAAGGCATTGTGGCAGATCCAGGAAATTTACAATATCTAGATTCGATTAAAACAGATTTAAAAACAAAAAGTAGATTGTATTTTGATACACCTTCAAATGAGCAACAATTAGATGGGTTTTTGTCAATTAATAACTTTCATGCAGGCTATGCAGCCGCTGCAGAGTATCCAGCCGTAACAGTTCCGATGGGCTATAGAGAAAATGGACGTCCTAGAGGCTTAACATTTATTTCTAAACCATTAAGTGAAAAGAGTTTGCTAGAATGGGCTTATGTTTATGAGCAATCATCTAAAAAACGAGTGGCTCCAGTAAATTATAACTAATCGTATCAGCTATTGCTAAAATTGGTTATATCTTTGCAAACCAAAATTAAGGCATGAGAACAAAATCACTCAAAAAAAATAAAATCAATGTTGTAACTCTTGGTTGCTCAAAAAACGTGTACGATAGTGAAGTGCTTATGGGGCAACTTAAAGCTAATAATAAAGATGTTGTTCACGAAGAAGAAGGTAATATTGTAGTGATTAACACTTGCGGTTTTATTAATAATGCTAAGGAAGAGAGTGTTAATACAATTTTAGAATATCTTCAAAAAAAAGAAGAGGGAGATGTTGATAAGGTTTTTGTGACCGGATGTTTAAGCGAACGTTACAAGCCAGATTTAGAAAAAGAAATTCCCGATGTAGATCAATACTTTGGCACTACAGAATTACCTAATTTGCTTAAAGCCCTCGAAGCCGATTATAGACACGAATTAATAGGTGAACGTTTAACTACAACACCAAAAAATTATGCATATTTAAAAATTGCTGAAGGTTGTGACAGACCTTGCAGTTTTTGTGCCATTCCTTTAATGCGTGGTAAGCACAAATCGAAACCTATTGAAGAAATTGTCATTGAAGCTGAAAAATTAGCAGCCAAAGGTGTAAAGGAACTGATTTTAATTGCACAAGACTTAACCTATTATGGTTTAGATTTATATAAAAAACGAAATCTTGCCGAATTGCTTGAAGCCCTTGTGAAAGTTGATGGTATTGAATGGATTCGTTTGCATTATGCCTTTCCAACAGGATTCCCTTTAGATGTATTAGATGTAATGCAAAGAGAACCAAAAATATGCAACTATTTAGATATTCCGTTACAACATATTTCCGATGTACTTTTAAAAAGTATGCGTCGAGGAACGACCAAAGCGAAAACTACAAAACTTATTAAAGAGTTTCGTGCTAAAGTTCCTCAGATGACGATTAGAACAACTTTAATTGTTGGATATCCAGGAGAAACCGAAGCACATTTTCAAGAGCTTAAAAATTGGGTAAAAGAGATGCGTTTTGA
>CAZQBE010000036.1:0-12276 GCA_964591595.1 uncultured Flavobacteriaceae bacterium | reverse complement strand
ATCAACAAATTCTTTCAAAATGTGAAGTAAAATGACGTAAAAACTCTGGTTCGTATGTAATTTTAATTCCTTTAGAGTTTAGTTTTTCTTTTTTAATTTCTTCAAATGTTTCAATTACATAATCAATGTGACTTTGTGTATACACTCTTCTAGGAATTGCAAGGCGCACTAATTCCATTGGAGCTGGAATTAATTTGCCATTATCATCGTATTTGCCAAACATAACAGATCCTATTTCGCAACCTCTAATACCTCCTTTTAAATATAAATCGCAAGCCAAAGCTTGTCCGGGATATTCATGTACAGGAATGTGGTTGTATAATGCTTTGGCATCTATATAAACAGCATGTCCGCCAACAGGTCTAATAATTGGAATTCCCATGTCTGTTAGTTTATTTCCTAAATAGGTAGTGCTCGTAATCCTATAGTGTAAATAATCTTTATCAAAAACTTCTTCAAGACCTATAGCTATAGCTTCCATATCTCTGCCAGATAGACCTCCATAGGTTACAAAGCCTTCTTTAATAATTAAAGTACTAATACATGCATTAGCAATCTCTTTGTTTTTTAAAGCAATAAATCCGCCCATATTAACTAAAGCATCTTTTTTTGCACTCATTACTGCTCCATCTGCCAATGCAAACATTTCTTGAGCAATGGCTTTGTAATTTATTCTTTTGTAAGCATTTTCGCGTTGTGCAATGAAATATGCGTTTTCAGCAATTCTGCAACAGTCCAGAAGGTATAATACATTGTACTTATCGCAAATGGTTCTTACGTCTTTGGCGTTTTGCATACTAACAGGTTGCCCGCCACCACTGTTGTTGGTAACTGTAAGTATTACAGCTCCTATATTTTTTGCACCATATTGAAGAATAGTTTCTTCGAGTTTTTTAATATCGATGTTACCTTTAAATGGGTGTTCTAATGCTGGTTGCAGACCTTCTTCTGTAAGACAATCAATTGCTGTTGCGCCAGCATATTCAATATTAGCTCTTGTAGTATCAAAATGTGTATTACTTAAAAAAACCTTTTTGTCACCTCCTAGATATGAATATAAAATGCTTTCGCCTGCTCTACCTTGATGAGTTGGAATTATATGAGGATATCCAGTAAGCTCACTAATGGCATTTCGCATTCGTTCCCAACTTTTTGCACCAGCGTACGATTCGTCACCTCTCATTATTCCAGCCCATTGTTCAGCACTCATTGCTGTGGTGCCACTATCGGTAAGTAAATCAACAATTACTTTTCGGGATTCAAGCAAAAACAAATTGTGATTGGCTTCTTTTAAGTAATTGAACCTTTCTTTTTCGGTTGACATATATATTGGCTCTACCATTTTTATACGGAAGGGCTCTATAATAGTTTTATGTCGCATAGGAATTAGTTTTAGTTTAGTTGTTGAAACCAATACGTTTTTGTAATCATAGTTTTTCAAATCGGGCTTGAAAAAATCTTAAATATTCAGGTTCATAAATCATTTTCATTCCTTTAATTGAATGTCTTCTGTTATAAACACTTTGAACAGATTCGGCAATAACGTCCATGTGTGCTTGTGTATAAACTCTTCTTGGAATGGTTAATCTAACAAGTTCTAATTTTGGATAATTATGCTCTCCAGTTTCTTTATTCCTTCCAGCAGAGACAACACCTCTTTCCATTGCTCTCACGCCTGAATCAATATAAATCTCGGATGCAAGTGTTTGTGCTGGAAAATTGTTTTGTGGGATATGAGACAAGAATTTTTTTGCGTCAATAAAAATGCCATGAGTTCCAATTGGTTTAACAATTGGAATTCCCATTTCAAGTAGTTTTTCTCCAAGATAAAATACTTGTCCAACTCTTGCTCTAATATGGTCGTCTTGTACAGACTCTTTAACACCAATAGCAAGTGCTTCCATGTCTCTTCCTGCCATGCCTCCGTAAGTATGAAGCCCTTCATAGACCACAACCATATTTCGTGCTTTGTCGTAAACATCAGGATTATTTATTGCAAGAAAACCTCCAATATTTACCATGGCATCTTTTTTTGCACTCATTGTAGCACCATCTGTTAAAACACATATTTCATAAACAATTTCTGCTACAGTTTTATTCTGATACCCTTCTTCATTTTGCTGAATCATAAATGCATTTTCTGCAACTCTAGTCATATCATGAATAATTGGTATTCCATGTTTAATTGTAAGTTTTCTTAGTGCTTTTAAGTTGCTGAGAGATATTGGTTGCCCTCCAGCCATATTAACAGTAGTTGCTATAGATACATATGGAATTTTATTGGCTCCAACAGTATTAATTAGAGTTTCCAACTTTTCTAGATTAACGTCTCCTTTAAATTTATATAGACTTTCTGGATTGTGAGCTTCATCTACTATAATATCAACAAATTTACCACCTGCAAGTTCTTGATGAAGCTTTGTAGTCGTAAAGTACATGTTCCCAGGTAAATAATCGCCCTTTGTAATTAATATTTGTGATAAAATATGTTCGGCACCTCTACCTTGATGCGTTGGAACAATATACTTATAGCTATAATATTTTTTTATGGTTTCTTCTAGATGGTAATAGTTTCGGCTACCAGCATAAGCTTCATCTCCCATCATAATACCAGCCCATTGTCTATCGCTCATCGCAGAGGTACCACTATCTGTAAGTAAATCAATATAAACATCGGTCGATTTAAGTAAAAAAGTATTATATCCAGCTTCTTCTATAGCTTTTTTTCGGTGCCTTTCGGTGGTCATAAACACAGGTTCAACCACTTTTATTTTATAGGGTTCTGCCCAAGTACGTTTTAATGGCATAAATTTTAGTTTGATACTATTTAGTAAGAACTCAAATATTAAATAATAAAAGAAGATAAAACATGATTATTATCATAATTATGTAGCTATTATAGAGAGCTAAAACTGCTCATTGCTTTTAAAACATGGTTAAAAGATATTTTTTATCGATTAAGGGTAATAATTTACTATATTAGTAGGCTATTAATTAATTTAATCCTCTTTTTTATGAAAAAACTTTACATTTTATTAGTTACTATTTTAATAACTAGTTTGTCTTTTGGGCAAGTTATTAGTGAGTTTGAGCCTAATCCAAATGGTGGAGATCCTGCAATGGCTTCATTTGAGTTAAACGGAACACCCAATGCTGGATTTACAGGGTGGATTTTAAGTATAGAAAGTGATCCAGGAGGTTCTAATCCTGGATTGGTAGATCGTGCTACAATGGTCACAGGAACTTTTGATGCAAACGGAATACTTGTGGTTATGATACCCGATTTAGAAAACCCATCTTTTACTGTAGTATTAGTATCGACGTTTACAGGAGCGGCTGGAGCAACTGATGTTGATACAAATAATGATGGCACATTAGATGATATTTCAGCTTTTGGGACTGTTCATGATGCTATAGGTGTACCAGATAATGTTGGTGATGAATCAACCATATACGGCGTTCAATTAGGGGGTTCAGATTTTAAATATACTGGAGATGAGCCTAGAATAGTTTTTAGAGATGGGACAAATGGAGATTTATATGCTGTTAATGATGTAACTAATGATTCAACAGATCAAATATTCAATATTAATGGCATTGAAGTAATGTCATCAGATTTTGATTTTAATCCAGCTGATGGAACTACTTTTGGTACTGCTAATCCTGCAAATAATGCTTTAAGTACAAAAGAAAGAAAAATTGAAGGTTTTAACTTATATCCTAACCCTACATCAAAAGGATTTGTAAATATATCTAGCAATAATGGAGCAGCTATGAAAGTTACTGTTTTTGATGTTTTAGGAAAACAAGTTATTAATCAAATGGTAAGCAACAAGCATTTAGATGTATCTAAACTTAATGTAGGTGTTTACATTATGAGAGTTGTCCAAGATAATGCTTTCATTACTAAAAAATTAGTAATTAAGTAAACTTATATTTTGTAGATATTTAAAAGAGACGTTATGTTATAGCGTCTCTTTTTTTATTAATTAATGAAAAAATAGGGTGGTTTAATAATGAAATAGATAATTAATTTTAAAATTCAAAGAGTCAAAAAATGGTACTATATTTAACAACTATTTTAAACAATAAATTATAAAAATAAAATGAAGAAAATTTTTACACTACTATTACTTGCAATGTCTTTGGTAAGTATGGCTCAAGAATCAACACTTTTAAGAGTAAACTATAATAAAGGAGATCAATATATTATGACAATGGATATGAAACAAGATATGGCTGCTATGAATATGCTAATGAAAATGGATATGTCTATCGATGTTAAAAATGTTGAAGGAAATGTTTATAACACAGAAATGAAGATTGAAAGGATTAGCATGGATATGAGCCAGGGGGGAATGAATATGTCTTACGATTCCGATAAAAGGGATGACGAATTGGATGCAATGGGAAAACAAATGCAGATGCAGTTTGCACCAATGTTAGAAATGATAATTTTCGCTAAATCAAATAATTTAGGCGAAGTTTTGGAAACAAAAATAGAACCAAATATTCCAAATGCAGATCAGTTTGCAAATCAAACAGGAAGTGTAGTTTATCCTGAAAACGAAGTAAAAGTTGGCGATACTTGGAGTTTTGAAAAAGACAGACAAGGTATGAAAATGGATTTTATATATAGCGTAAAGTCTATAACCAAAGACAGAGTATTTTTAGATGTATCAGGAAAAATATCTGCTTTAGCCGATGGTACTATTATTGGAAATATAGAAATTGACAGAGCAAAAGGAATACCATTAAAATCTTCTATTGAAATGGAAATGAGCGTTTCTGGACAAAATATAAAAACGTCGATTACAGTAACGATGAAGAAATCATAAGTTATAGAAACAGGTGTGGTTAATCAAAAATACATTCCAGTAGTAGCTTTTCCAGCAGTACTTAAATTACTACAGCATGATAAACTTGTTATTAAAGTAAAAAAAGAACGCAAAACACGTCATGGTGATTATAAGCAATTACCTAACGGGCAGCACCAAATTACTATTAACTCTAATTTAAATTCGTATCGATTTTTAATAACTCTAATCCATGAAATTGCGCATTTTGAAGCCTATAAAACCTATGGTAAATTTATAAAACCTCATGGCATAGAATGGAAACGGACATTTCAATATTTAATGTTACCGTTTTTAAATCCAGACATTTTTCCAAATGAATTGCTGCCTTTGTTAGCAAAACACTTTAAAAATCCAAAAGCAAGTAGTGATTCTGATACTGATTTGGCTTTAGCTTTAAAGCAGTTTGATGCACCTAACGGTAAAACTTATATTTTTGAGTTGCCTTTTGGGAGTACGTTTAAATTGTATAATGGCAAGATTTTTCAAAAAGGGAATAAGCGCGTAAAACGCTATGAATGTGTTGAGATTAAATCAGGAAAGTTGTATCTTTTCAATCCAAATGCAGAGGTGGAATTAATAAAAAATTAAAATAGATTTCTGCTTTTACAGGAATGACAGATATGAACAAAAATTATTATGCTATATTAATGGCTGGAGGAGTCGGTTCAAGGTTTTGGCCAGTAAGTACTCAAGATTTCCCAAAGCAGTTTCATGATATGTTGGGAACTGGTGAGACTTTAATTCAGAAAACGTTTAAACGTTTAAGCAATAGTATTCCAAAAGAAAATATTTTCATACTTACCAACGAACGTTATAACGATTTGGTTTTAGAACAACTTCCAGAAGTTACAAAGCGTCAAGTGGTTTTAGAACCTGCAATGCGCAATACAGCACCTTGTATTTTGTATGCCTCATTAAAGATTCAAAAGGAAAATCCAAATGCAATTATGATTGTTGCTCCAAGTGACCATTGGATTGAAGATGAAACAGCGTTTGCACAAAATGTGCAACAAGCTTTTGATTTTTGCTCAGAAAATGATGCTTTGATGACTTTGGGGATTCAACCTGCATTTCCAAACACAGGATATGGTTATATTGAGTATGATAAAAAACCTAGCGATGCCATTAAAACAGTGAGTCAGTTTCGAGAAAAACCAGATTACAAAACTGCAAAAACGTTTATAGAACAAGGAAATTTTTTATGGAATGCAGGTATTTTTATGTGGAGCGTTTTCAGTGTCATAAAAGCATTTCAAAATAATCAATCGGATTTGTATCAACTCTTTGAAAAAGGGATTGCAGTTTATAATACCGATTTGGAGGACGATTTTATAAGTGATAATTACGGAAAATCTGAAAATATTTCGGTGGATTATGCTATTATGGAAAAAAGCAAAAATGTATATGTACTACCTGCAACTTTTGATTGGAACGACCTTGGAACTTGGGGAAGTTTATATGATAAAATTGATGCAGGTAAAAAAGGAAATGCAGTAGTTAATGCCAGAACTTTAATAAAGGATGCCACTGGTAATATGATTCGTTCTACTAAAGGAAAGATTATTGTGGTTGATGGGCTTAACGATTTTATTATTGTGGATAAAGAAGACGTTTTGCTTATCTTTCCGAAAGAAAAGGAGCAAGATATTAAAGAATTACGTCAAAATGTAAAAGACACTTTTGGAGATCAATACGTTTAAAAATGGAAGAAAGTAAATTCAATTTTACTGAAGAAGAGCAAGAAATTGAACAATCAAAACAAGCGATTAGAGAAGAAGCTAAAGGATTATTTGCAAGTGTAAAACAGTTTTTGAGAGAGCTACTAGACTTTCGTCAGGACACCGATCGTGATGCTACAATTGATGCTATAAAATTAGATATTCCTTTTAAAGGAGCAACAGCTTGGATATTAATTTGTTCGATTTTTGTAGCATCCGTTGGTCTTAATGCAAATTCTACAGCAGTTGTAATTGGCGCCATGTTAATTTCACCATTAATGGGGCCAATTTTAGGAATTGGCTTATCGGTTGCTATAAACGATATTGATACCTTAAGAAAGTCGCTTGTCAATTTTGGAGTGATGATTCTTTTAAGCATCATTACTGCTTTTTTATTTTTTTGGATATTTCCATTAAGTGAAGAAACTTCAGAACTTTTAGGTAGAACACGACCAGATATTCGTGATGTACTTATTGCTTTTTTTGGGGGTTTAGCTTTGATTATAGCACGAACAAAAAAAGGCACTATTGCCTCGGTAATTTTTGGTGTAGCTATTGCAACTGCACTAATACCTCCTTTGTGTACAGTAGGCTACGGTTTGGCACTTTCTTTTGATGATTTTGATAAAGGCATGAAATCGGCATTGGGTGCTATGTATTTGTTTACTATAAACACCATATTTATTGCCTTGGCTACGTTTTTAGTGTTGAAATTATTGCGTTTCCCAATGCTTAAATATGCCAATTCTAAGAAGCGTAAACGCATTTCACAAGTAGCCACTTTTTTAGCAATTCTTGCCATGATTCCTGCGGGATTTACCTTTGTAAATGTGTTGAATGAAAGTAATTTTAAACGTGATGCTCAAAAGTTTATAAAGAATGAGATAGTGGCATTACCACATTATGAATACATCAAGAAAAATGCATTTTATAAGTACTCCAAAGACAGTATTTCTTTTATAGAGTTAAATACTTTTGGTCTAGATGAAATACCAGAATCTACAATTGATGTGCTTAAAAGTAGGATGAAAACAGATACCTACAAATCTTTAAATGAGAGTAAATTGGTTTTCAATCAAAATAGATCTAAGAACATCGACAATCTTAAATATATGGAAGAGCTGCATTCTAGAGATTCACTAGATTTATTATCACAAACTCAGAAAATTAGATTTTTAGAAGATAAGGTTTCACAATTATCTAAACTAGAACGTAATTATATTGCGTTTCCTGAACTAACAAGAGAGGTTAAAATTAATTACGAAAATATCCAGCAATTTTCATTTTCTAATGTGATTGCCTCTAACTTTTCTAAAATTGATACCCTTTCTGTATTTTCAGTAAAATGGATTGATTCTCTTACCAATACGGACACTAGAGAAAAAGAAAGAGAAAAACTAGAACGCTGGTTACGAGAAAAGCTAGACTTAGATACGCTTGTGGTTAGGAGATTGAATTGAGTATTTATTCCTTCGGAGGCAGGAATCTTAAAAAGAATATAGATGAATAGAGATAGAAAAGCAGAAATTATTGGTGCAAAAGTTGCACTTTACAATGGATTAGCATTTGGATTAGGGTTTCTTTTTATTATATCATTTTCAGCAATATTGCTTGCAAATGGTTTGCTGGGGATTATTGGTGTTGGAGCGTTTTTATCATATAACTATTTAATTATCTCATTTATTTTATTGTATTTGTCATTTCCTTTTGCACTTTGGGTTTTTGGGAAGAGCAATTCCAAAAATTTAATTAAAGGAAAAAGTGTAATTAAAGTTTCTGCTGGATTTTCATTCGGAGTAAATTTATTTATTTGGCTTGTTTTTCTTGTTTCTCAATTAGCTTTTGGTGGGTTTGAATATCCTTTATATCTGAGTGTGATAATTATTGGATTGATTTTAGTTTTAGGAATGTTGACAACGTGTTCATTAGGATTTTATATTGTAAAAATGACTAAAGAAAAAATAAAAACTAGTATATAATATTTATTAATCAAAAGTACTTTTATCATTCCTGCGAAAGCAGAAATCCATTTCACCTTCAATATGTAAGATTTCTGCTTTTGCAGGAATAAAAATTAATGACGCTCTTCAATATACATTTGTCGTACTTTTTTAAATAAATTTGAAGAATACACAAAGTTGGTTACCGCTGCATTATCAGTTTTAAAAATGGTTTGGTTTGATCCTTCCCATTCTTTTACACCATCTTTTAAAAACACAATTTTCTCACCTATTTCCATAACTGAGTTCATATCGTGAGAGTTTATAACCGTGGTTATATTGTATTCATCTGTAATTTCTTGAATGAGGTTGTCAATCACTATAGCCGTTTTTGGGTCGAGACCAGAATTGGGTTCGTCGCAAAATAGATATTTGGGATTATTTACAATGGCACGAGCAATAGCAGAACGTTTTTGCATTCCTCCCGAAGCTTCACTTGGCATTTTGTTATGTGCATCGGCAAGATTAACACGTTTTAAAACAAAATCTGCACGATCTTCCCTCTCGCTTTTACTCATTTTTGAAAACATGCGCAATGGGAACATCACATTTTCGGCAATAGTCATAGAGTCAAATAACGCACTGCCTTGAAATACCATACCAATTTCGGCACGTAGATCACGTTTTTGATTTTCGGTCAACTTTGAGAATATTTTTCCGTCGTATGCAATGCAACCTTTTTCATAAGGAAACAATCCTAGCAAACATTTTATAAAAACAGTTTTTCCAGAGCCACTTTGCCCAATGACAAGGCTGGTTTTTCCTTTTTCAAAAGAAGTGTTAATGCCTTTTAAAACAGGTGTGCCATTAAACGATTTGTATAAGTCTTTTACTTCTATCATTAGCTTAGCATCATTTGGGTTAAAATATAGTTTAAAAGAATTATCATCACACTAGTCCACACAAAAGAAGTAGTACTTGCTTTGCCAACCTCTAAAGCACCTCCTTTCATATAGTATCCATGAAAAGAGGGGATAGTTGCTAATAAAAAAGCAAAAATAAAAGTTTTAATAAACGCATAGGTCATATGAAATGGGATAAAATCTAGTTGAATGCCAACTATATAATCTTCAAGTGATGTAAATCCACCATAAATACATGCTGCAAGTCCACCTAAAATCCCTAAAAACATAGCTATACCAATCGCAAACGGATACAACATGAGGGCAATAACTTTAGGAAAAACTAAGTAATTTAAGCTATTTATTCCCATAACTTCTAGAGCATCAATTTGCTCTGTTACTCGCATAGTACCGATGCTAGACGTTATAAAAGAGCCTACTTTTCCTGCCATAATAATGGAAATAAACGTTGGTGCAAACTCTAAAATAATAGATTGTCTAGTAGCAAATCCAACCAAATGTTTTGGAATTAATGGGCTTGTAATGTTTAATGCCGTTTGAATAGTCACAACACCACCAACAAAAAATGCAATAAAAGCAACTATACCTAGTGAACCAATTATAAGATCGTCAATATCTTTAAAAATTAATTGTTTCATTACAGACCATTTTGTTGGTTTGCGAAACATTTCCTTAATCATTAAAAAATAAAGCCCAATACTATGGAGATAATTCATATGCAAATAAGTTACCGCTAAAGTAAAAAAATAGAATTATTTAACGATTAATTAAAATAAGAAAGATTAAAATCTTTATTTTTGAGTCAACTTTTTTTAAAACTGAAATGAAGAATATAATATTTTTGTTGTACGTATTTATTAGCTATAATTTTAGTAGTGCTCAAGATAAAATCGTTGAATCTTCCAATCCAAAATTAGTTGTTGGTATTGTTGTAGATCAAATGCGATACGATTATTTAACCCGATTTTACAATAAATATGGTGAAGGTGGTTTTAAACGAATGGTAAATAAAGGTTTCAATTGTAAAAACAATCATTATAATTACATACCAACATATACAGGGCCAGGGCATGCTTCGATTTATACAGGAACAACACCAAAATATCATGGCATAATTTCTAATAATTGGTATGATAAAGAGGTAAATAAAAGTGTGTATTGTGCTGGAGACGATTCAGTGCAATCTATAGGAACTTCCAGTGTCGCCGGACAAATGTCACCACATAGAATGTTAACCACTTCATTTGCTGACGAAAACAGGTTGTTTACGCAAATGCAAGGAAAAACTATTGGCATTTCAATTAAAGATAGAGGCGCCATTTTGCCAGCAGGTCATACTGCTAATGCTGCATATTGGTTTCATGGTAAAGACGAAGGTAATTTTATTACGAGTTCTTTTTATATGAGTGAACTACCGAAATGGGTGCAAAAATTTAATAAGAAGAAAAATGTTGCATCTTATTTAAAAGAGTGGAACACCTTGTATGATATATCTACTTATGTTGAAAGCGGAGACGATTTAAACAATTTTGAAGGTGGATTTAATGGTCAAGATACAGCAACGTTTCCGTATGATTTATCAGTTTTAAAGGATAAGAATGGTGGGTTTGATATTTTAAAAGTAACACCTTATGGTAATAGTATCATTGCCGATTTTGCCATAGCCGCATTAGATGGTGAGCAATTGGGGCAAGATAATATTACTGATGTTTTGACTGTAAGTTTTTCAAGTACGGATTATGTGGGTCACAATTTTGGTGTTAACTCAAAAGAAGTTGAAGACACATATATTCGTTTAGATAAGGATTTGGAACGATTTTTTAAAGCTCTAGATACTAAAGTTGGAAAAGGAAATTACACAGTGTTTTTAACAGCAGATCATGGAGCTGTTAATGTGCCAGCATATTTGCAAACTGTTAAAATTCCTTCGGGTTATTTAAATAATCGTGAAGCTAAAATTAAGCTTAGTGCTTTTATGAAAAATACTTATGGTGCAACAGATTTAATCGAAAATGTAAGCAACAATCAAATATTTTTAAATAGAGCAAAGATATTGGAGCTTAAGTTAAATTTAGAAGTTGTTCAAAAAGCGATTGCAAACGAAATAATTAATTATAAAGATGTAGATAAAGCTTACACAGCTTCGTCTATGGGAGATGCATCGTTTGATAGAGGTATAGAACTCTTATTACAAAACGGATTTAACCAAAAACGCTCAGGAGATGTGTTGATTGTTTATAGTCCTGCATATATCTCGTACAGTAAAACAGGTTCAACACATGGGTCAGGACTAAATTATGATACACATGTGCCATTATTGTTTTTTGGAAAAGGAATTAACAAAGGCAGTACAGTTACAAAAACAAGAGTTGTAGATATAGCACCAACAATTTCGGCTTTGTTAGGTATTAATTCTCCAAATGGAGCCACAGGAAACCCTTTAGAGTTTGTGCTTCAACAAGATTAATTTAATCTTTTATTTCAGCGTTAATAGACACAATGTAATTGAGCAATTCATCTTTGCCAATACTTTTTGAAGATGAGGTTATAAAATAGTTTGGCATCTCTTCCCAAGTTTCAAGAAGGGTGCTTTTGTAATCTTCAATATGATTTTCAATAGCCTGAGGTTTCAATTTATCGGCTTTAGTAAAAACAATTGAAAACGGAATCATGTGCTCACCTAACCAACTCATAAAATTTAAATCTACAGGTTGAGGTTTGTGTCGTATATCAACGAGAACAAATGCCGAAACGAGCTGTTTGCGTTTTTCAAAATAAGCGGTTATAAATTTTTGAAATATTTTTTTTGAAGACTTTGATACTCTAGCATAACCGT
>CAZQBE010000035.1:8740-12573 GCA_964591595.1 uncultured Flavobacteriaceae bacterium | reverse complement strand
AATATAAAAATGTAAAACCCAAAACATCTACAAATGAAACTCCAGAATTTATTTTAGAAGGCAATGAGTATATGAAAAAATTGCAAAGCGCCATTGCAAATTTAACCGAAGCACAACGTACTGCCTTTTTGCTAAATAGAATTGAAGGCAAAAAACATAGAGAAATAGCCGAACTTTTAGACATTTCGACTAAAGCTGTTGAGAAACGAATTTATGGTGCACTTAAAAAATTAAGAGAAGACATTAAAGGTATTTAATTATTAAGGTAGGAGTTTTTAAAGTTTAATTGTTATATAGTTGTAAGAAGAATTATGAAACGAGAAGATTTAATAAAGAAATGGTTGGATAATGAACTAAACGTTCAAGAACTTGAAGCCTTTAAACAGCTTGAAGATTATAACGATTTAGTACAACTATCAGATAGCGTAATGCAGTTTAAAGCTCCCGAATACAATACTTCGGAGGAGCTTAATACTGCTTTAATGCATATTAATTCTGAGCAACGTTCTAAAAATTGGTTAAGGCCTGTTTTACGAATTGCTGCAATATTAGCACTTTCATTTAGCGTGTATTATTATACTACAACATTAGACACAAACATATCTACACTTGCCGCTCAAAAAACAGAAATACAATTACCTGACGCATCTCAAATATCGCTTAATGCATCTTCAACCATAACTTATAATAAAAGTGAATGGAAAACCAATCGTGATATTTCACTTAAAGGTGAGGCCTTTTTTAAAGTGACTAAAGGTTCTAAATTTAATGTCAATACCTCAGCAGGATCGGTTACTGTTTTAGGAACTCAATTTAATATAAAGCAGCGTAATAATTATTTTGAAGTTATTTGTTATGAAGGTTCTGTTAAGGTAACTCACAATACAAACATTGTAATTCTTAAACCAGGAAACAGCTTTTTATTAATAGATGGGGAAATTATTGCTAAAGAAAAAGAAATAGCCTTAAATCCGTCATGGATTAACAATAAAAGCACCTTTAAGAGTATGCCTTTCTCTTACGTAATACGCGAGTTTGAAAGGCAATACAATGTTACAATTAATCCTCAAGATATAGATTTAAAACAGTTGTTTACTGGAAGTTTTGTACACAACAACAAAGAACTTGCACTAAAATCTATAACTTTACCGTTAAATCTAAATTATAGTTTACAAAACAATAAAGCTATAGTATTATCGCGTGAGTAGAACAACTTTAGTTTTTCTATATATTCTCTTATTTTTCTTTAGTTTTTTGAATGCAGAAGCGCAATCAATTAAAGAAGAACAGCAAATGCTTATTTCTTTTTTAAAACAAGTTGAAACACAATATAACGTTCAATTTTCTTATGCTGATGCTAACTTGAAAGGAAAAACTATTAATGTTCCTGCACAAAAATTATCGTTTGAAGAACTACTAATCTACCTAGAAAATAATACCAATTTAGTTTTTGAAAGACTCAACAATACTTTTATTGTTATTAAAAAAGGAAAACATCCCAACCCATTTAGCACTCAATTATTAGATGAAGTTGTATTAACCGATTACCTTACAAAAGGTATCTCCTTAAAAAACGACGGTACAACAATCTTAAAGCCAAACACTTTTGGTATTCTACCGGGACTCATTGAGCCGGATGTGCTACAAGTAATACAAGCACTGCCTGGTATTCAAAGTGTAGACGAGCGCGTTTCTAATGTAAACATTAGAGGGGGTACACATGATCAAAATCTTATACTTTGGGATGGTATTAAAATGTACCAATCTGGTCACTTTTTTGGATTAATTTCTGCCTTTAATCCGTATTTAACTCAAGATGTAATAGTATCAAAAAATGGAACTAGTTCTATGTATGGTGACGGTGTTTCTAGTATTGTTGACATGCGCTCATCAAACGTTATTAGCAAAGCTGTATCAGGCGGCGCAGGTTTTAATTTAATAAATGCTGGTGCTTACGCAAAAATACCATTAAGCAAAAAAACCGAAATACAATTATCAGCAAGACGATCAGTTACCGATTTAATTTTAACACCAACATACGACCAATATTTCAAACGTATTTTTCAAGACACAGATCTTACCAAAAACCAAAATAATTCTATTTCCAGAAACGAACGGTTTTACTTTTATGATGTTACAGCTAAACTATTATATAACATTTCTAAAAAAGACAAATTTCGTATTAACTTTTTAAATGTTTTCAATAATTTAAATTATGAAGAACAATCAAGAATAAATGATGTAGATGAAGCTTTAAATAGTAAATTATCACAAAGCAACCTTGCAGCTTCTGTTGAATATACTAGAAAATGGTCCTCGAAATTTTCATCATCAATACAGCTTTATTTGTCAAGTTATGCCCTAGAAGCTACTAATTTTGATGTAATTAATAACCAACGTTTAATTCAAGAAAATGAAGTTATTGATAATGGCTTAAAGGTTCATTACAAGTACCAAATTAATGATAATATATTTTTAAATGGTGGTTATCAGTTTACCGAAATAGGCATTAGTAATTTAGAAGATTTAAACAATCCCATTTTTAGAAGACTTATAAAAGAAGTGTTAAGAACCCACGCTGTTTTTAATGATATTAGATTTGTGTCAAATTCACAAAATACTAATATAAGGCTTGGAGTACGCGCTAATTATTTCGATAAATTTTCAGAAATACTTATTGAACCACGCCTGAGTTTTAATCAACGCTTACTAGATCATTTTCGTTTAGAGATTCTAGGCGAATTAAAAAGTCAAACTACATCACAAATTATAGACTTACAAAATGATTTTTTAGGTATTGAAAAACGCCGTTGGATTTTGTCTAACAACAGTACTATCCCAATAATAAAAAGCAAACAACTTTCCACAGGACTTCATTTTAATAAAAACAATCTAATAATCAGTGCTGAAGCTTATATAAAGCAAGTCGATGGAATTACAACACGAAGTCAGGGGTTTCAAAATCAATATCAATTTGTAAATGCTATTGGTAGTTACAAAGTGAAAGGCGTCGATTTTTTAATTAACAAACAATTTAAAAATGTGAGTGCATGGTTAAGCTATTCGTATAGTAAAAATGATTATACATTTAAGGGTCTTAATTTTAATAAAGCATTTCCGAATAATGTTGATGTTAGACACGCTTTTACCTTTGCTGGAA
Organism: uncultured Flavobacteriaceae bacterium; assembly: GCA_964591595.1. Lineage (GTDB taxonomy): Bacteria > Bacteroidota > Bacteroidia > Flavobacteriales > Flavobacteriaceae > JAADHG01. Next base: position 9,413 of record CAZQBE010000035.1, on the reverse strand, counting down.
CTTATTCCATCAACAAATTCAAGTTTGCTTTAGGTTTAAATTGGCGTACTGGGAAACCATTTACAGAACCTGACACAAATAATCAGTTGACTAACAACTTTATAAATTTCAATGCACCAAATAGCAGTAATTTAGATGATTATTTGAGAGCTGATTTCTCATCTACATATACTTTTAAAATTGCTGATAATTCTGATGCAATAGTGGGCTTTTCACTTTGGAATGTTTTAAATAAAGCAAATATAATTAACGCCTACTACTCTATTAATGATGATAATACGATATCTAAGGTCGAAATTTTATCTTTAGGCATTACGCCAAACTTTAGTTTTAGAGTAAAGTTTTAGTATTTGAAATTGAATATAAATATGCTAACTTAGCTTATCTCAAATACGCTTATAAATCTACTTTTATTTAATTCTAAATAATTAAAGCTATACAATATGATTTTTAAGAAATTATTTTCTATTCCTCATTTCTATGTATTATTATTCTCTTTCATTTTAACTTCATTTTCAGTATTTCCTCAAGGGTTTGAAGGCTATTACAGAACTCCTGATGTTCATGGGAATACAGTTGTTTTTTCTGCTGAAGGAGACCTTTGGTCAGTTTCGCTTTTTGGCGGATTAGCACAACGGTTAACTACACATGCAGAAGAAGAACGATGGCCATC
>CAZQBE010000035.1:0-8730 GCA_964591595.1 uncultured Flavobacteriaceae bacterium | reverse complement strand
CATCAATATCCCCTGATGGAAAAACTATTGCTTTTTCAGCAAGTTATGAAGGACCTACTGAAGTTTACACCATGCCAATAACTGGCGGATTACCTATGCGATGGACTTATGAAAGTGACTTTTCCATTGTAAATTGTTGGACTCCGGATGGTAAAATAACTTATGATACAAGAGCCTTTTCAACACTTCCAAATAGACAGTTGGTCACCATTAACCCTGAAACCAAAGAGAAATATAGAATCCCTTTAAGTCAAGCAAGTGAGGCATCTTTTGATAACACGGGAAATACAGTTTATTTCGTAAGACCTTCGTATCATGGTAATGTTACCAAACGTTATAAAGGGGGAACCGCAAGACAAATCTGGAAGTTTACTTATGGCAGCAATGAAGCCATTAAACTTACTACTGATTATACTGGTGAAAGCCATCACCCAATGTGGTATAATGGACGTGTTTATTTTATTACGGATAGAGATGGTATTATGAATATTTGGTCTATTGATGAGTATGGAAACGATTTAAAACAACACACCAATCATACAGGTTTTGATATTAGATACGCAAAACTAGATAATGGCCACATTGTATATCAATTAGGGGCAGATATTTGGCATTATGATATTAAAGCTAACACTAAAAATAAAATTAATATTCGTCTTACATCTGACCTTGATCAACTTAGAGAAAAATGGGTTGATAAACCAGAAAAATATATAAGCTCAGTAAATCCAGATAGTGAAGGAAATAGAATTGTGATAACTGCCAGAGGTCGTGCTTTTATTGCCCCTGTTAAATCTGGAAGATTTATTGAGTTTACCGATAAAAAAGATGTACGATTTAGAGATGCTACTTTTTCATCTGATGGAAAGTACATTTACACTTTATCTGATGAAAGTGGAGAATTTGAATTCATTAAAATGCAAGCCAGTGGCGAGGATGATTCTCAAGCAATTACAAAAGATGGTCAAGTTTTAAGATATGCCGGAAAACCTTCTCCAGATGGAAAATGGCTAGCTTATGATGATTTAGAAAACAATATGTTCATATTAAATACTACTACTGGAATCAGTAAAAAAATATCTAATAATCAAGAAGGTATTTATGATTTTTCGTGGTCTCCTGATAGCAAATGGATTTCGTTTGTACAAGTGGCAAATAATACTATGGCTCAAATACTATTGTATAGCATCGATTCTGATGAAACCTTCCCAATAACAACAGATAGAGCAAATAGTAGGTTTGCTAGTTGGAGTCCTGATGGGAACTTTATTTACTTTTTGTCTGATAGGAATTTCACAACTTTAGTCGGTTCCCCTTGGGGACCAAGACAACCTGAACCCTATTTTGATGTAAGAGAAAAATTATACCACATTGCTTTACAAAAAGGCACTAGATCCCCATTTAGAAAAAATGATGAATTAGTTTCTAAGAAAGACAACAAAGAAGATGCTAAAAATACAGTAAAAGTAAACATAGACAAGGTTGGTATTATTGAAAGAATAAATGAAGTGCCTATAAAACCCGGGAATTACAGAGGCTTATCCGTAACCAATAAAGCCATTTATTTAATGACCAGTAGTACAGGTGTAAACTCTAAAACAGACTTGGCAGTTTTAAAAATTGGAAATGAAGATGTAAAACTAAAAACTATGGTTGAAGGTATAAGAAGCTTTTCGGTTACAGGGAATGGCAAAAAAATATTAGTTAGAAAGCAAAACAATTTTTATATGATTGATGCTGGCACTAGCAAAGTAAACGACTTAAATAATAGCAAAATAGATTTAAGTTCTTGGCAATTTGCTATAACGCCTCAAGAAGATTGGAAACAAATATTTACTGATGCATGGCGTATGGAGCGTGACTATTTTTATGACAAGAATATGCATGGTGTAAACTGGAAAACAATGTATGATAAGTACTTTCCACTTGTGAATCGCGTTTCAACTAGAAATGAATTATCCGATTTAATTGGGCGCTTTGTTGGTGAATTGGCAGCACTTCACACAAGTGTTAGAGGTGGAGATACTAGAACTGATAATCAAAATATTGCTGTTGCAAATTTAGGAGCACGGTTTAGTAGAGATGAAAGCAAAGGTGGATTTAAGATTGAATACATCTATAAAGCCGACCCAGATTATCCAAACGAAAAATCGCCATTAGACGATTCTTATTTAGACGTAAAAATTGGAGATATAATTACAAAAGTAAATGGAAAAGCCGCATTATCTGTTTTAGATATTGGTGCACTTATAAGAAACCAAGTCGGCAAACAAGTAAAGCTTAACATTAAACGAGGTTCTGTAAGTAAGGATATTATTGTTGAACCCATAGGAAACATGTATGGATTAAGATATAGAGATTGGGAATATTCTAGACGATTAGAAGTTGAAAAGGAAACAAATAATACTGTAGGTTACGTACATCTTCAAGCTATGGGAAGTAGAGATATTAACCAATGGTATAAAGAGTTTTATCCTGTTTTTGATAGACAAGGATTAATTATTGATGTAAGACATAACAGAGGTGGAAATATTGAAAGTTTTATTTTAGAGAAATTATTACGAAAATCATGGATGTATTGGAAAGGACGCTCAGGAAAACAGTATTGGAATATGCCATACGCTTTTAGAGGACACGTTGTAATTTTAATTGATGAAAACACAGCTTCTGATGGTGAGGCCTTTGCTGATGGTTTTAAAAAACTAAATCTTGGGGCAGCAATAGGCACACGAACTTGGGGAGGCGAAATTTGGCTAAGTGCTGTAAACCGATTAAGTGATGGAGGTATTGCAAGAGCGCCAATGTTTGGCGTATATGGAAATGATGGCACTTGGTTAATTGAAGGCCATGGTTTTGAACCAGATATTGTGGTCGATAATTTACCTCATGCTACTTTTAAAGGTGAAGATGCACAACTTATAGCTGCTATTAAGTTTTTAAAGAAGCGTATCTCTGAAGACCCTAGAGAGGTTCCAAAAGTTCCTGAGTACCCAGATAAGTCTTTTAAAAATTAAGTGTAATTTTAAAAAACTAACTTAGTCAATTATAACAACTAACTATTTTTAAACTTATTGACAACTAATATAATTTATCATCGGAAAAAACTTTTTTACTTCTTGCTTATTTTTTTTATAAGTACAAAAGGATTAAGTCAAGTAACCAATAATTCTTCTCAGAATACATCCTTTTTTTTAACTCCAGAGTTTATTATTGGCAAAACTCTTGAAGCTAATGAAGGGTTTCCAAAAACCAATTTACAAAAAGGGATTTTTTTAGGCTTTGGAAAGTATAACAGAACCAATGACAAAGAATGGGCTGTAAGATTAAACTACCCTAAAACTGGAGTGTCATTATCCATAATTGACTTTGGGAATACTGAAAAAATAGGGAAAGCCTATACAATAATGCCTTTCATGGAGTTTGAATTACACAAACGTTGGCACTTTTTAATGGGTGTTGGTGGTTCTTATATGGACACACAGTATAATTTAGAGACAAATCCTTTTAATAAAGCAATTACTACCAAATTAAACATGTCTATTCGGGCTTTTATGTATTATAATATGTTTAAAAATAGCACAATGAATTGGCGCTTTGGTTTTGGTTTAATTCACCACTCTAACGGTCATTCTAGATTGCCTAACCAAGGTCTTAATTCGTTATTGTTGAGTATTTCATCAACTATAGATTCAAAATCGTCCCATACTAATTTTAAGGAGCCATTGCCTAAGCCCAAAAAAGTGAATACACATCAAACTTACTTCTCTACTCGATTTGGATTTGGACAAAATGTGCTTTCAGAAATATTTAACGATAAAAAACCGGTATATACAGTGACTTTCTCTGCTGGGAAAATTGTAAATAAAACGTTTAAGTTTGGTGGTGGATTTTATTATCGCTTTTATAAACACTACTACGATTATATTAAAAATAATGAAGCGTTAGTAGAAGAAGAGTTTCCAATTTTTAAAACAAATCCTTTTGGGTATGCTTCCAATTTTGGGCTATTTGGATCCGTTGAAATACTGATGGATCACTTTGGTTTTGAGTTTGAACTAGGATTAAATATTCATAAACCTTTTTACCAAATAGATTGGAAACTCAATGCAGGATATTCTTTTAGAAATGTAAATAATGAACTAATTGTTAAACTAGGTGAACTCGATTGGTATTATGAAATAAAACGTACTATATCTAGCCGTATTGGTCTTAAATATTACTTTATTACAAATGAAAAAACACCAAAGCATAATTTGTATCTAGCAGCTCATATTAATGCCAATTTTGGACAAGCCGATTTTACTGAACTTAGCTTAGGGTATGTTTATCGATCTAAACTAAAAGAACGAATAAAGTAATTTAAATATATTATGACTATACATAGAAAACGAAATAAAAATTTAGGATTGGCAGAACTCATTGCTATTGCTTTGGGGGGAATGGTTGGTGGTGGCATCTTTACTATTTTAGGAATTTCAGTTTCAATGATTGGAAATCTAACTCCAATTGCCATAATAATAGGTGGATTCATTGCCGCTTTAGCTGCATATTCTTATGTTAAATTAGGATTATATTATAAAGATGAAGGTGCTACCTATTCATTTTATAAAAAAACATATCCTAATTCTCCGTTTTCAGCATCTGCAATTGGTTGGTTTGTTATTTTTGGTTATATAAGCACGTTAGCTTTGTATGCTTATACTTTTGCATCATATGCAATTAGCAGTACTTCTTTTGCAGATGATATTTGGATAAGAAAATTGCTTGCTATTGGAGTAATTGGCCTCTTTACTTTAATAAACATTTGGAGTGTAAATGGAATGGGGAAAATTGAAGATTTAATGGTATATACTAAATTAATTGTACTAACTATTATTTCAATTGTTTTGATGCAACATGGTACTACCGACTTTGGTGTCTTTATAGATAACATGGCATTAGATGCTAAAAATTCAAGTGTGTTTTCTATACTAATAGTAGCCTCATTAACCTTTGTGGCTTATGAAGGGTTTCAACTGGTTATTAATGCTGTAAATGAAATGACTAATCCGCAAAAAAATATTCCTAGAGCTATTTATTCAGCTATAGCCTTGGCTGTATTAATTTATGTTGTTATTTCTTTAGGTGCTTTATTTGCGATTCCAACTGAAGATCTTATAAAAAATAAAGAATATGCTTTAGCGGCTGGAGCTGGAAATATACTTGGTAGTTTAGGAACCAATCTCGTTATTCTTGGTGCTGTTTTAGCTACTAGTAGTGCAATTAGTGGAACCGTTTTTGGATCGTCAAGACAAATGTCTGTTATTGCTAAAGATGGGTTTTTCCCTCATTGGCTATCCATAAAAAAAAATTCCAGCCCCCAAAATGCTATTATTGCTATGGCTGTAATGGCTAGTATTTTAATACTTATTGGTGGACTAGAATTAATTTTAGAATTTGGAAGCATTACTTTTTTGTTAGTCTCTTTATTAATGGCAGTTGCCAATTATAAAATAAGAGATAAAACCATGTCTTCTAAAATCTTAACAACTTTTTCTATAATTGGTTTATCGTTGGGTGGAATACTTATTTTATATTATGAATTTTCTAATAAATGGGTACAAATGCTTGTAATCATATTACTATATATAATATTGGCATTTGGTGCTTGGTTATATTCAAAAAAAGCTAGATAAAATAATTTATAATCACATCCTCTCTGGAACATTAATACCTAACAAACTAAACGCATTTTTAATAGTATTACCAACTACTTGCGAAAGTTGTACTCTAAATAATTTTTCATTTTGGTTTTCGGCACCAAGTATAGAAACGTTTTGGTAAAACGAATTAAAATCTTTTACCAAATCATAGGTATAATTTGCAATTAACGCAGGACTGTGATTTTGTGCAGCATTCTGAATCACTTCTGGAAACAGTTGTAATTGTTTAATAAGTTCTTTTTCTTTTGGGTGAAGATTTACAGTATTTAGATCACTTTGCGAAGTCGAAGTAGCTTTACGTAAAATAGCCTGAATACGTGCATAAGTATATTGTATAAATGGGCCAGTATTTCCTTGAAAATCGACTGACTCTTTTGGGTCAAAAAGAATACGCTTTTTAGGATCTACTTTTAAAATAAAATACTTTAATGCACCTAAGCCTATAGTATTATAAATACTTTCTTTATCATCTTGTGAATATCCATCTAGTTTGCCTAAATCTTGAGAAATCTCTTGAGCTGTTGCGGTCATTTCTATAATTAAATCGTCGGCATCTACAACTGTTCCTTCTCTACTCTTCATTTTACCACTTGGCAAATCTACCATCCCATAACTTAAATGATAAAGATTTTTTGCCCATTCAAATCCTAGTTTTTTAAGAATTAAAAACAGCACTTTAAAATGATAATCTTGTTCGTTACCAACGGTGTAAACCATGCCACCAACATCTGGATAATCTTTAATACGCTGTATAGCAGTACCAATATCTTGTGTTATATAAACCGCAGTCCCATCAGCACGTAATACAATTTTTTCGTCCAGACCATCACTAGTTAAATCACACCAAACCGAACCATCCTCTTTTTTAAAAAAGATACCTGTTTTTAAACCTTCAACTACAAACTCTTTGCCTAAAAGGTAAGTGTTACTCTCATAATAGTAGCAATCAAAATCTACACCTAAGTTCTTATAGGTAATTTCAAAACCATTATAAACCCATTGGTTCATCATTTTCCAGAGTGCAACCGTTTCTTCATCTCCTGATTCCCATTTAAGCAACATTTGTTGAGCTTCTATTAAAATTGGCGCTTGCTTTTTAGCTTCGTCTTCAGCAATTCCATGAGTTATCAACTCTTCAACTTCCTTTTTATATTCTTGGTCAAATTTTACGTAATAATTACCAACAAACTTATCACCTTTTAATCCCGTTCTTACAGGAGTCTCTTCATTTCCAAATCGTTTCCAAGCCAACATACTTTTACAAATATGAATACCTCGATCGTTAATAATTTGAGTTTTATAGACTTTTTTTCCGGATGCTTTTAAAATTTCAGATACACTATAGCCTAATAAATTATTCCGTATGTGACCAAGGTGTAATGGTTTGTTTGTGTTTGGAGATGAATACTCAACCATAATGGCTGTATCATTAGCATTTGGAGTAACATATCCAAAATTTGGTTTCTCTTTTATAGCATTAAAAAAGTTTAGATAAACAGCATCTGCAATTACAATATTTAAAAAACCCTTCACAACATTAAAACTACTAACGGTATCAACATGTCCAACTAAATAGTTCCCTAATGCTTCTCCTAATTGTACAGGATTCGTTTTAACCACTCTAAGCATTGAAAATGTCACCACAGTAATATCTCCTTCAAAGTCTTTACGTGTGGCTTGAAACTCTACAGTTTCTATTTCTGCACTATATAGGTTATGAATTGCTTGCTTTATGTGTTTTGATAAAGTATCCTGAAGATTCATTAATTGTAACTTTTTAAGTGAGCAAAGATAAAACTTTTAAAAAGGTTTTAATATCATCACTAATAAAAAGATTAACAACTAAAAGTTATAAAAAATAAATTGTGCGTTTAAATTCTGAAAGACGTTAAAATTAAAAAATTAAGAAAATTCAAATTACTTTAACATAACTTTAAAGGTTTTAATATCAAATACTTACGATTAAAAGTACTTTCACCCATTAACATTATGCATTTCATCGACAAAAGTGTAGTTTTCCTATGATTTTTGCAGTTGGTCGATAGCAACTTTTTTTTATAAAAAATATTGTTCCATTCATCTAATTTTTTCGCATTAAAACGCAGAAATTAGGCATTCCCCTTGCTTTTGGCAACTTTTGTTTAGCTATTAATCACAACCCCAAATGATGATAATACTTACTTTTTGTTATAAAGCAAATGTATTGCTTTGTTGTATGAGCTTAATTTTCCACTCCCTCAGGGCAAGTTTAGGTAATACATTTATTGTTGTACCTAAAACCGTTTGTAGTTTATGAAACAGTTAATTACCTTAACTGCTATTTTCTTAACTATATTCTCTAGTTTTTCTCAAACTAAAGAACAGGATAGTCTTGTCATGCAATTTGCGTTTCAAAAACTAGACTCTACTAAGGTTGACACTTCCCTTAAAATTATTAAATCCTATTACGATTCTAAAGACTATAAAAAGGCATTAGGTTATATTTCACAAACCGAAAAATTATCTGCTACATTACAATACCATAAAGCAACTGCCGAAATAAAGTATTATAAAGCACTCATTTATTCACAAAGAGATGATTATTATAATGCTTTAGATAATTACAACAAATCGCTTAGCATCTACACGCAACTACATGATTCTTTAGGTATTGCTAAAGTGAATAATAGTATTGGTCTTATTGAGATTAAAAGAGGGAATTACAACAAAGGGCTTAGATATTCAATCTCTGCTATTGATATTTTTGAACGTAAAAATCTAAGACGTGAATTAAGCTTAGCTTACAACAACTTATCGGATGCATACTTTAACACAAATCAATTTGACAAAGCATTAGAGTATAATGTAAAAGCATTAAAAATAAGAGAGCAATTACGAGATAGTTCTGGCATAAAAATGTCTACAAAAAATATTGCATTATTATATTCTATGCGTAAAGAGTATCGAAAAGCTATTGAGTATTACGAAAAATTATTGAGCTATTTAGATTCTGAAAAAGATCAAAATTTACGTGGTGAAATTTTACCAA
>CAZQBE010000034.1:0-12721 GCA_964591595.1 uncultured Flavobacteriaceae bacterium | reverse complement strand
AAATAGTATCAAAGGCTAGAGACGATTTACCACTTCCAGAAAGCCCAGTAATGACCACCAATTTTTCTCTAGGGATGGTAACATCAATGTTTTTTAAGTTGTGGACTCTGGCTCCTTGAACTTCAATATGGTCTTCAAATTTGGTCATAGAATGGCAAAGTTGCAAAAGTACAATTTTTGCTTGTCTTTTTGAAGCCGATTTGATTAGGATTTATTATTATTGTATAGTAGGATGAATAAATAAAATAACATTAAACAGATTCCCGATTACTCGGGAATGAAAATTTATTTTCATGAAACTATTAGGAATTGGCTCAAGAATTAATCACTCAGAATTTGGGAAAGGCGTAGTAACCAATGTGACTTCTAAACATTATTGGGTAACATTTATAGACAGCGGATTAGAGACCATAGATTTGGACTCGGAGTTTAAAGTTATTGAAGCGACAACAGATGATGTTGATACCGTTAGCTTTTATGAAGTAGAAAGCAGCCTCGTGCAAATACTTAAAAAGTGGAGTGATACTAGTGAGGTTGTTCCTATTGCTGATAAATGGAAAGGGGGTACTTTGGTACTTGAACCCGAGGATTCTAATTTGAAGAATAAAGAAATTCCTATCAACACGTTTTTTCATAAAATAGTAATGGTAAGAGACCGAGTTCGAGTAATGGAGCAAAAAATAAACTCTAGTAATTTAGATGAGCAAGACAAAATTGATTTGCAACAATATATTACCAGAATTTATGGGAGCTTAACAACCTTTAATGTACTGTTTAAGTCTAAAAGCCAGCAATTTTCGGGGCAGAAGGGTACATAGATTTGCTGTCATTACAATATGTTTAGGTCGTAGTAATCTAACCATTTGGTCATAGAGATCCCGATAGTTATCGGGAGAAGCAATCTCATGATATGAGTTTCAATTTAAAAGACTACTACGTCATTACTTTTCTTGCAGTGACGTTAAAAATTATTCTCTCCCTTTTACATCTCCCATTTCCAGTCCAAAGAATAAAAGTCGGTGAAACGTTGGTAGTTGTGCGCCACTTTCGGTAATAATCCAATCACTCCAAGAGGCTTCAACGCCTTTTAAAGGTAAAATAGAGGTCCACATTTTAAAACTTTTCGGCTTTCCTTGATTGTTAAATTCCCATAAATATGAATCGCCAGGTGTAGAGCCACCAGATGTATAAGTAACTAATAAGGCTTCGTCACCATTTTCAAGCGTTACCAAACGGCGTTCAGTACCTTCGTCAAAAACCTTGTAAGGAGCAACCAGCCAAAACGAATCGTTATTAAAGTAATCTATTGCTTTTGCTATCAATTCTTTTTCAATATCATCTTTGGCAGTAAAACTATGTATATAGGCTTTACTGTTTTTAGTATCATTTAGGTGTAAAACCACTTTGTAATCTTTCCAGAAAACTGTGCATATTTTTTTATCTTTTTTCCATTGGTAATGGTGTTTGTTTTTAAATGTCCATTCTATATAATTGGTTTTTTCAAAAGCATCAAAGTTTAATGCATCTAACATCTTTACAGCTAGAAGTTCTGCTTTTTCACCTTCATTTCCATGGGGAATATCATCATTATATTTAAAGTAAAGAAAGCCGAACAGTAACAAACTAGGAAGCGTTATAAATAGTATAACCCCTGCTGTAATTTTTAATATTTTTTTAGTTTTCATCAGGTTGCTCTTAAATAATATTCCGAATGGCTTCTCTTTGACTTAAAGGCTTTAGAGGTGTTGAATTTACGAAATTTAAAACAGATTTAGGGTTCGTTTTACCATATTCTCTAAGTGCCCAACCTATTGCTTTTTGTATAAAAAATTCGTTAGACTCTTAATGAATTGTACACTGTTTAAACAGCAAATCTTGGTTTGTATTGCTTTTATAACCTAATTGAAATAAAATAGCACTTCTATTAAGCCACATATTTTGAGATTTTGAAAAGGTCGAAACTGTATTTGGAATATCTTCAGGATACATTAATAAATACTTGCCCAATATTTGTTTAGCTATAAAATCTACAGTATCCCACCACGAGTTTGTGGTGATTAATTTTTCAATAATCCGGATATCGTCTTTACTGTATTTTTTTACGTAGTTGTTTTTCAAAAATTTCGGTTGCACACATATGGAGTTCTCTTTGTGGAAGCTTATATAATTCAAGTGTTATCTCACGACTGTTTTTTGTAACTTCTTCTTTATTTTCAATCACAACTTTGTTTATCAATTGACGTCTTAGGGCTGTTTTAACTCCAAAATATTGAAATTTGCCTCTCATATAATCCGTCATATAGGATGCATTCTCTATATCAGAGTTTATACTAAGAGTATTTGAAAGTTGTTCAACAAAAGACATAACTTGTTAAATTTAATATCCTGTCGCGGCATCATCGCCACGTCTATCGGCACCACCTTCTAGTTTTCCGTTTTCTAACACTAAGATTCCGTCCACTTTTCCAATTACAGGAGCACGTTCTTCATTGGTTTCATAGCCTAGGTTTTGTAATTGCTCTATAATTTCTTTTGGAAATGAATTTGGTTCAAACAGCACTACATCTGGTAACCATTGGTGGTGAAACCTTGGCGCGTTAACTGCTTGTTGCATGGTCATGCTATATTCATGAACATTTAAAATGGTTTGCATTACTGAAGTGATTATTGTGGAGCCTCCTGGAGTACCAACACTCATTAGTAATTTACCGTCTTTTTCAACAATGGTAGGTGTCATGGAACTTAGCATACGCTTTTCAGGAGCGATACTATTCGCTTCAGCACCAATTAAACCAAACATATTTGGAACTCCTGGTTTGCTACTAAAATCATCCATTTCATTATTTAAAAAGAAGCCCAAGTCTGAACAATACAATTTAGAACCATAACCACCATTTAGAGTTGTGGTTACTGAAACCGAATTTCCAAACTGGTCTATAATAGAGTAGTGTGTGGTTTCATTACTTTCAACTACTTGGATATCGCCATGAGTGACATCAGAAGAAAGCGTTGCTTTGTCAAATGAAAACGAAGCCATCCTGTCTTTTAAATAGTTATCACTAATAAGTGTTTCACCAGGAATGGTTACAAAATCTGGATCGCCCAAATAATAGCTCCTATCAGCATAGGCACGTCGTTCAGCTTCAGTAATGACTTGAATAGATTTTACTGAGTTATGACCAAATTGATCTAAATCGTAAGGTTCAATCATTTCCATAATTTGTGCCAAACAAATACCGCCGCTAGATGGTGGCGACATGGAAATAATCTTTAAATCGTCGTACTCAAAAGTTATAGGAGTTCGCCAACTGACATCGTATTTTGCTAGATCTTGTTCAGTAATTATACCTCCATTTTTTTGAATAAATTTCACTAAACGTTTTGCTGTTTCTCCTTTGTAAAATTCGTTTCTCCCATTGGTCATAATTCTGGTTAGCGTTTCGGCTAAAGCATTATATTTAATGGTATCGTTTGCTTTCCAAGCCTTTTCAAACAAAATGGAGTCTTTGTTTACTTTTCTAAACGCTTCTTGATAGTTTTTAAACTTTCTTTCTTGTTTTTCAGTAATTATGACACCTTTTTTTGCAAGTTCAATGGCTGGTTTAATAATATCTTCAATGGGTAAACTTCCTAATTTTTCATGAACAGCAAATACTCCAGCTACCGACCCAGGTACACCAACGGCCATAATACCTAAAGTGCTTTTCTCAGGAATGACATTGCCTAGAGAATCTAAATACATATCCTTTGTAGCTGCTAAAGGCGCTTTTTCTCTAAAATCAAGAGCACCAATGTCGCCATTAGCTTTTCTGTACACCATAAAACCACCGCCTCCAATGTTACCAGCATAAGGATAGGCAACAGCTAATGCTAATTGTGTTGCAGCCATAGCGTCGAAGGCATTGCCTCCTTTTTTTAATATATCAGCGCCTATTTTTGAAGCTTCAACACGTGCGGAAACTACCATTGCATGGTCTGTAATTAGGCCTCTTTTAAATTCGTCAACTATTGGTTTTGTGAATGATTTTTTACAAGAAATGATGCTTACAAGGAGTAAAGCAAGTACAATTATTTTTTTCATTTGATAGGTTAATTATTTATTGTGAAGATAATAGTTTTAGCTTGTCATTTGCAAATGCAATGAGTTCTTCAAAAAATGAGGTGAATTCATTTTCAAATTCACTATAAAATTCTTCAAGCTCGTGTATTGCTAAGTTCATTTGTAACCTATTTTGAGTTCTACGATTCATACCTGCTAAAACTTTTGCAATACCTTCAATAGAGGCGTAACTCAACAACCAATTATTAGCAATCATATAAGGCATCATTTTCTGAATACGAGTTGGTAAAACATCAAAATTGTCTTTAAGAGTATTATAAAATTCATCAACATATGTATCTAAAGGCACAGTACTGTATGCGTTCCAGTTTTTTGCTAAAAAATGATCGTATAAAATATCTACAATCACTCCTGAGTAATGGCTATAATTTTTATGTAAGCGCTTAGTACTTTGTCTAACTGTTTTATGTGCATCCGTAAAAGTGTCTATTTCACGATGAAGTAGTATGCCTGTTTGAATGTCTTTTGAGTATTTCTTATAATCTTTCCCTTTGATCCCATCAGAAATAAAATTACCGATAATAACCTTTTTATTGTCTCCAGAAAGATAGATGTGAGCTAAAAAATTCATTGGTGTAATTTACAAATTCAAAATGAAGAATATGCGTATGATATCTTATATTTGTTCAAACAAAAAGTAGTTTATGACACTCATAAAATCAATTTCTGGAATTAGAGGAACCATTGGAGGAGCTGTTGGTGAAAACCTAACGCCCATTGATGCCGTTAAATTTGCTTCGGCTTATGGTGTTTGGATTAAGCAACAACGGAATAAGGAACATTATACCGTTGTTGTTGGTCGTGATGCAAGAATATCTGGAGAAATGATTCAAAATCTAGTCATGAACACTTTAGTTGGACTAGGTATTCATGTTATAGATTTAGGCTTATCTACAACACCAACGGTTGAAGTTGCTGTACCTATGGAGCATGCCGATGGTGGTATTATTTTAACAGCAAGCCATAACCCAAAACAATGGAATGCTTTAAAATTATTAAACTGTAAAGGAGAATTCTTAGATGCTGTAGAAGGCACTAAAATTTTAGAGATTGCCGAGTCTGATGCTATGCAGTTCTCCAAAGTTGATGATTTAGGAAAAATAACAAAAAACCAAGCGTACATAGATTTACATATTGATGAGGTCTTAAAGTTGCCTTTGATTAATAAAGAAGCTATTGCAAAGCAAAACTTTAGAGTAGTAGTGGATGGTGTAAACTCAACAGGAGGGATTGCTATTCCACTATTGTTAGAACGCTTGGGTGTGCATGCTGTAAAGCTATATTGTGAGCCTAGCGGACAATTTCCTCATAATCCAGAGCCTCTAAAAGAACATCTCACAGATTTGTCAGCAATAGTAGTTAAAGAGCATGCCGATTTTGGTATTGTTGTAGATCCTGATGTAGACCGTTTGGCATTTATGTGCGAAGACGGTGAAATGTTTGGAGAAGAATATACTTTAGTTGCTTGTGCTGATTATGTTTTGAGCAGGACTCATGGAAATACAGTAAGTAATATGAGTTCCACCAGAGCGCTACGAGACATTACTGAAAAGTATGGACAAAATTACTATGCAAGTGCTGTAGGCGAGGTGAATGTAGTGGAACTAATGAAAGAAAACAATGCCATTATTGGAGGTGAAGGTAATGGAGGTATCATTTATCCAGAATTACATTATGGACGAGACTCTTTGGTTGGAGTAGCCTTATTTTTAAGTCTATTAGCCGAAAAGAATATGAAAGTAAGTGTATTGCGAAAAAGTTATCCAAATTATTTTATGAGTAAAAATAAAATTAAGCTCATACCAAGCTTAGATGTAGATGCTATTTTGAAAGAGATAGAGTCACGTTATGTAAGTGAAAACATTACAACAATAGATGGTGTAAAGATTGATTTTGAAGATAGTTGGGTACATCTACGCAAGAGTAATACAGAGCCTATTATACGAGTTTATACAGAAGCAAAAGCACAAGATAAAGCGAATAATTTGGCATTAAAAATCATGGCTGAAATTAAAGAAATAGCTAATATTTAGTACTTTTGCCATTCAATATTGTATCATATGATTCCAACAACACCAAAGATAAAAAAATCATCAGCTTTAGAGCAATACTTTAAACGTTTTAGAGATAATATTGTTGGTATTGATTTAGAATTTGAATCACCTTATGGGATACAAAAAATTGTATATACAGATTGGACGGCTTCAGGGCGATTATACCGTCCTATTGAAGAAAAAATACTTAATGAATTTGGACCTTATGTAGCCAATACACATACTGAAACAACAGAATCTGGAACAGCTATGACAATGGCTTATCATAAAGCTAAGGACATTATAAAAACACATGTAAATAGTAATAAGGATGATATCTTGATTGTTTCGGGAAGTGGCATGACAAGTGTTGTTAATAAGTTTCAACGAATTTTGGGATTAAAAGTTCCAGAGAATATACAGCAATATGCTAATATTCCTGATGAGATAAAGCCTGTAGTATTTATTACACACATGGAACATCATTCTAATCAAACCTCATGGTTAGAAACGATGGCGAAAGTTGAAATTATTCCGCCAGGAGACGATGGTTTGTTTAGCATGGATAATCTTAAAGTTTTATTAGAAGAATACAAAGATTATACATTTAAAATAGCATCCATTACTGGAGGCTCTAATGTTACAGGAATACAAACACCATATCACGATATAGCTAAATTAATGCATGCTTATGATGGTGTTTGTTTTGTAGATTTTGCATGTGCTGCACCATATATTGATATTGATATGCATCCTGAAGATGAAAATGCGGCATTAGATGCTATTTTCTTTTCACCTCATAAATTTCTTGGTGGCCCAGGAACTTCAGGGGTTTTGTTATTTAATAAAAAACTCTATCATAATATGATTCCTGACTGCCCTGGAGGAGGTACTGTTAGTTGGACTAATCCTTGGGGAGAGCATAAATATATTGATAATATTGAAGATAGAGAAGATGGTGGTACTCCAGGGTTTTTACAAACGATACGAACGGCACTTTCAATTCAATTAAAAGAACAAATGAGTGTTCCTAAAATGTTAGAGCGCGAGCACGAAATTTTAGAATATATGTTTAATTTACTTGGAGATGTTGAAAACATTCACATATTAGCACCAAAGCATAAAGACCGGCTTGGTGTAATCTCATTTTATATTGATGATTTACATTTTAATCTAGGGGTGAAGTTATTGAATGATAAGTTTGGAATACAAACAAGAGGAGGTTGTAGTTGTGCAGGGACTTACGGTCATTTTTTATTGCATGTAGATCATGAAACATCTAACAAGTTGGTTAATGAAATTACTTTAGGTGATTTAATACGAAAACCAGGTTGGATTCGGATGTCTATACATCCAACCACTACCAATGACGAAGTTGCATTTGTTTGTGAGAGTATTAAAGCTTTAGCTAAAAACCACGAGGAATGGTCTGAAGATTATAATTATAATAAGTTAACCAACGAATTTATTCATAAATCGTTCGAAGCAAAGATGAGAAACCAAAGAGTTAAAAACTGGTTTAAGTTTTAGTTTGCTTTTTATTTCTATGCTTCCAGCGTTTATGTGTCCATAGATAATACTCTGGAGCTTCATAGATTTGTTCTTCTAATGCTTTAATAAACAGATTAGTAATTTCATGTCTTTTTTTGTTTTTAGCATCATCAGTAATTGTTATTAATTCAGCTTCATAATACCCTCGTTTCACCTTATTTATTTTTAAATATGTAACGGATAGATCTAGTTTTTTGGCTAACATTTCAGCACCTGTAAAACAAGGTACTTCTACATTCATAAAAGCTTTACGATAGGTTTTTTTGGATTCACTTGGAGATTGGTCGCTTAAAAAGGCAATCATAGACTTTATTCCTTTAGCTTCATTTTTAACTATTCTTGAAATTGCCTCTTTAGAATGGATAAGTGTGGTATTGTATTTTGAGCGAATCCCTCTTACAAGTTTATCAAAATATTTATTTTTAATTCGTTTGTAAACACCAAAGCCTTTAAAATTTATATTATTTACAACAACGACAGACCATTCATAACTAGCGTAATGCCCATACATTACAATAACACTTTTGTTTAGCTGTTCCAATCGCTTAAGTTCCTCAGGGTTTTTAATTATAAAACGTTTGTTTAGTTGTGTTTCAGAAATTGTAATGGACTTTATCATTTCTAAAAACATATCACACATATGCTTATAGAACTTTTTTCTGATAACAGATATTTCTTTATTTGATTTATTAGGAAAAACTAATTTTAAATTTTCAGTCACTACTTTTTTTCTATAACCAATTATATAATAAATGATTACATAAGTGATATCAGAAAACATATAGAATATCCTAAAAGGAAGTATAGAAATTAGCCACAAAAAAGGATAAATTAAAATGTAAGCTATAAATTGCACGAATTAATTTTTAAAATTAGAAAGAACAAATATATATTATATTTAGTTTTAACGTTTACACTTTATGGGCAATTTAAGTTTTATTACAATTATTATTATAGCAGCAAATGTTATAGTCTCTTTAAAAGGATTTAATGATTTTTCATTTTTTGAAAAATATAAGTTTAATATTGGAGGTGTTAAACGTGGAGAACAAATACGAATGATAAGTTCAGGGTTTTTGCATGTTGATACGCAGCATTTGTTGTTTAACATGTTAACACTTTATTTTTTTGCAAATCCAGTAATAGGGCATTTAGGAGAAATTAATTTTCTTATTGTTTACTTTGGAAGTTTAATAGTTGGAAACTTATTGTCACTTTACTTTCATAAGAATCAATACTATTATAGTGCTGTTGGAGCTAGTGGTGCGGTTACAGGAATTTTGTATGCTGCCATTTTGTTAAATCCTAGTATGAGTTTGTATATGTTTTTTATTCCAATCCCAATACCTGCCTATATTTTTGGTATTGGCTACTTGTTATATTCCATTTATGGTATGAAAAACAGTGTTGGGAATATTGGTCACGATGCGCACTTTGGAGGAGCTGTTGGTGGTTATGTTATTACATTAGTATTAGCCCCTTGGTTGTTTGCTGAAAACTTGTTTATGGTTATACTTCTTGCAATACCTATTGTAATACTCTATGTGATGCGAAAAACAGGAAAAATATAAAAACCCTCTATTTTAGAAGGTCTTTTTTATTAGTCTAGTAACTCAGCTATTTTTTGTTCTAGAGCATCACCTCTAAGTTTTTTAGCAACGATTACACCGTCTTTATCTAGAATAAATGTTGCAGGAATGGAGTTTATATTATATTGCCTAGCAACAGGCTCATTCCAAAATTTTAAGTTGGATACATGGTGCCAATTCATGTTATCATCTTTTATGGCTTTTAGCCACCTTTCTTTTTGTCCATTTTTATCTAAGGAAACACTAATAATTTCTAGTCCTTTATCATGGTACTTTTCATAAACTCTAACTACATTTGGATTTTCTCTTCTACAAGGTTTACACCACGACGCCCAAAAATCAATAATTGTAGCCTTTCCTTTAATATGATTAAGGGCAATTATTTTGCCTTCTGGTGAAGGTGCAGAAAAGTTAGGAGCTACCTTTCCAATATTTAGATTTTCTTGAGCACTTTTTAAACTAATAAAAGCATCAATTTTTCTACCTATTAATTTATTCGCAGCACTTCTATTTATTACCTTAAGCAATACATCCAGACTATTTTTTAATTTTTCTATATCTTGATTATAGCCAATGATTTGAGTCTCTAGCAGCAATAAGGACAGATCTGAATCAGGATGCTCTTCAATAAACGTAAAAGCATAATTGTTTAATTCAAGTTTAAGACTCTTACTTTTTCCTCTTAACTCATTTAATAAAGTAAGATTATTTTCATTTCTTGCAGTTTGTACTTGTTCTTTTATTTTTGAAATTGTATTTGCTCTTTCAAAATAATTGGTTTTATACAAATTATAATCATTATTGTTAGATGATCCAATAATTTTTGAATTTGATAAATTGTCTTTATCTATTTCTATAGAAATTTTACCAGATTCTAAAACAAAAGGAAGTATTCCATTTACACCATTTATTGTCAAGACACGAATGGCAGGATTATTAATATTTCCTGTAAAGGTAAATACCTCATTCATTACTATAGCAGTATCCAAAATGGTCTCATTTCGTTTTTCATCGATGTTTTTAATGTAAGAGCGTAATCCATTCATTACACCTTTAGCTGTTACTGTTATCTCATAAGTGTCAGGAGGTAAAGCTTCGGTTTTAGCACAAGAATATACTAGTGTTACTATTAATAATAATAAAATTATCTTTTTCATCTGTTTATAATTAAATTTTTTTGTAAAGATAATAGGATTTATAGTTTTTTATAGCCTAAATCCGTTAAGAGTTGCTATAATTTAGGTTATGTGCTGTGGTCAAACAGCAATTTCACTATTTTTGCCTAAAATTAATGTGAATGACAAATACTGATAACATTATTGCCTTGGCAACAGCTTCAGGAGTAGGAGCAATTGCTGTTATTAGAATTTCAGGTAAAGATGCTATTAATATTTGTCAGTCTTTATTTAAATCAATTAATGGTAAGCAACTTTCAAAGCAAAAGACGCATACTATTCATTTAGGTCATATTATTAAAGACGGTAAAGAGCTAGATGAGGTTCTAGTTTCCATTTTTAAAGATCCACAGTCTTATACTGGTGAAAATGTGGTTGAAATATCATGTCATGGAAGCCGTTTTATACAACAAGAGATTACTCAACTTTTTCTTAGAAATGGTTGTAGGGTTGCAAATCCAGGTGAGTTTACTCTACGAGCCTTTTTAAATGGTAAGCTAGATTTAAGCCAAGCAGAAGCAGTAGCCGATTTAATTTCAAGCGATAATGAAGCGTCTCATCAAGTTGCCATGCAGCAGATGCGCGGCGGATTTAGTAATGAAATTAAAGCCTTACGAGAAGAACTTTTAAATTTTGCTTCCCTAATTGAATTAGAATTAGACTTTGCCGAAGAAGATGTAGAGTTTGCTAATCGTGACCAGTTTAAAGATTTAATTAACCGTATTATAAATGTATTAAAACATTTGATTGATTCATTTGCTGTTGGAAATGTTATTAAAAATGGTATTCCAGTTGCCATTATTGGCGAGCCCAATGTTGGAAAATCAACATTGTTAAATGCATTATTAAATGAAGAAAAAGCTATTGTAAGCGAAGTAGCAGGAACTACTAGAGATGCTATAGAGGATGAATTAAATATAGATGGCATTGGCTTCAGATTTATTGATACTGCAGGAATACGAGAAACCCAAGATATTGTAGAGTCTATAGGAATTAAAAAAACCTTCGAAAAAACGTCTCAAGCACAAGTCGTAATGTATTTATTAGATGCTTCATTGGTAAACATAGCAAATGCAGCTAGTATAAATACTGAAATACAACGTATTCAGAATAGGTATCCAGATAAACCTTTGGTAGTTATTGCAAATAAAATTGATAAGGCAAAAACGGATTTAATTAAAGAACAGTTTAATTACAAAAATTTGCTATTAATCTCTGCAAAAGAGAATATTGGAGTAGAAGAATTAAAATCCAAACTTCTAGAATTTGTAAACACTGGAGCATTGCGAAATAATGAAACCATAATTACAAATTCAAGGCATTTTGATGCGTTGTTAAAGGCATTAGAAGAAATACAAAAAGTACATCAAGGCATAGATTCAGGTTTGTCGGGAGATTTGTTAGCTATCGATATTAAACAAGCACTTTATCACTTTGGTGAGATTACGGGTGAAATTACAAGCGATGATCTTCTTGGAAATATATTTGCTAATTTCTGTATCGGGAAATAACGCATTTTACATTTTCAATACCATTGCATCTTTCATTTGAGTACTTTTAAGAAAATAAAAAACTAAGAATGAGTGAAGAATTAGATTGTGAAGATGGCGCATGTGCTGTAGATTACACAAAAGATACACTTAAACCAAAAAACACTATTACATTAAATAAAGATTATATAGCTCCAGTAATTGGTATTTTCTTTTTACTGTTAGGAATAGGTGTTGATTTTTACAACATTTCATTTTTTAAAACTCCCATTCAATTAATTTGGTTTGGAATTATCTATATAGTTGTTGGTGGTCCTATAGTCTTAAGAGCAGCTAAATTAGTTGTAAAAGGAAATATTTACAACGAGTTTGTTTTAATGTCGGTCGCTACACTAGGAGCATTTTTAATTGGCGCTTATGAAGAAGGTGTTGCTGTAATGCTGTTTTACGTCGTTGGTGAATTATTTCAAGAAGCTGCGGTAAATAAAGCCAAGCGTTCTATTGAAGCATTATTAAAAGTACAAGTAGAAGAAGTTTCGGTTTTAGAAAATGGTAAAACTGTAATAAGACATCCCAAAGAGGTAGAGGTTGGACAAATTATTCAAACCAAACCAGGACAAAAAATCGCATTAGATGGCGATTTGGTTTCAGATTATGCAAGTTTAAACACAGCAGCTTTAACTGGAGAATCTGCTCCAGATACTAAAGAGAAAGGAGAAACTGTACTCGCTGGAATGGTTAATCTCAACACATTAATTGAGAT
>CAZQBE010000033.1:10968-13257 GCA_964591595.1 uncultured Flavobacteriaceae bacterium | reverse complement strand
CCCTATAGATTTAACTGCTCTAATTTTAAACGAGAAAGGATTGAGTCTGGATGAAAAAGGATTTAATGAAGAATTAGAAAAGCAAAAGAAACGTTCTCGTGCAGCAAGTGAAATGACAACCGATGACTGGACGATATTAATTGATGATGCAGAAGAAGAATTTGTAGGTTATGACACGCTTGAAGTAAATGTTAAACTAACGCGATATCGAAAAGTAGTTTCTAAAAAAGATGGCGAAATGTATCAGTTAGTATTTAACATGACACCATTTTATGCTGAAGGTGGAGGACAAGTTGGAGATAAAGGTTATTTAGAAGATGCACATGGTGATGTAGTTTATATTTTAGACACAAAAAAGGAAAACAATGTTATTATTCATTTTGCTAAAAATTTACCAAAACATTTAAATGAGACATTTAAAGCCGTTGTAGATGCTAATCAACGTTATAGAACAGCTTGTAACCATACTGCAACACATTTATTGCATCAAGCTTTAAGAGAAGTTTTAGGAGATCATGTAGAGCAAAAAGGAAGTGCTGTACATTCTAAACATTTGCGTTTTGACTTTTCGCATTTTGCTAAACTTACTGTTGAAGAGTTACGAGATATAGAAAATTTCGTAAATGCTCGTATTGCTGGTAAATTACCTTTAGAAGAACACAGAAATATTCCCATGGAACAAGCCATTAATGCAGGAGCAGTAGCTTTGTTTGGTGAGAAGTATGGTGATACTGTGCGTACAATAAAATTTGGAAAATCTATGGAACTTTGTGGTGGCACACATGTACAAAATACAGCTGATATTTGGCATTTAAAAATAAAATCTGAAAGTGCCATTGCTGCTGGAATACGTCGTATTGAAGCGATTACAAACGATGCTGTTAAAGAATTTTATTTTGAAAATAATAGAACATTATTCGAAATTAAAGACCTGCTAAATAACGCCAAAAACCCTGTTAAAGCTGTTTATGAATTAAAAGAAGAAAATTCTAAATTAAAAAAACAGATTGAAGGATTTTTAAAGGATATGGCTAAAAATCTTAAAGGAGACTTAAAAAATGAATTGGAAAATATAAATGGTGTTCAGTTTTTAGCCAAAGAAGTAGATTTAGATACGTCTGGTATTAAAGATTTGGCTTTTGCGTTTGGGAAAGAATATAACAATTTATTTCTGTTATTTGCAACAAACCAAAATGAAAAAGCCATGTTATCATGCTATATATCTAAAGAACTAGTTGCTAGTAAAGGATTAGATGCAGGAAAAGTTGTAAGAGAATTAGGAAAGCTAATTCATGGAGGTGGAGGTGGACAACCATTTTTTGCAACTGCTGGAGGAAAATATCCTGAAGGGATTAAAGAAGCTTTAGTAGCTGCAAAAAAATATATTGATTAAGGTTTTGGAACTTCAAACCAAAATACCACTTCAAGTACAACAACTTAATCAAATAGACTATAACTCTAAATTGCTATTAATTGGTTCTTGTTTTGTTGAAAATATTAGCAAGAAGCTAGACTATTTCAAATTTCAAAATGTTGTTAATCCTTTTGGAATTCTATTTCATCCAAAAGCTATAGAAGCATTTATTACTAATGCAATAAACGAAAAGGAATATTCAGAAAAAGATATTTTTTTTCATGATGCACATTGGCATTGTTTTGATGCACATTCTAAATTAAGCAACCCTTCAAAAGATGTTTTGTTAGATAAGTTAAACAAAAAAATGCGTTTAACATCTAAACAAATCAAAGGCTCAACACATATTATTATAACTCTTGGGACGTCTTGGGTGTATCGATTTATAGAGGATGATAGTATTGTTGTGAATTGCCACAAAGTACCTCAGAAACAGTTTTTAAAAGAGTTGCTATCTGTAGACGAGGTTGTAAACAGTTTACAAGCCATTATTGTGTTGCTTAAACAAGTGAATCCTAAAATATCAATCATATTTACAGTATCTCCAATTCGTCATATTAAAGATGGTTTTGTTGAGAATAATTTGAGTAAATCACATCTAATTTCTGGGATTCATGAAGTAATTAATAAAAGAGAAAACACCTATTATTTTCCTTCCTACGAGATTATGATGGACGAACTTCGGGATTATCGGTTTTATGCTAAAGATATGACCCACCCAAGTGAAATGGCTATTAACTACATTTGGGAGAAGTTTCAACAGGTTTGGATATCTCAAAAAGCAGCACCTACTATGAGTGAAGTAAAGTATATTCAAAAGGGATTATTGCATAAACCATTTCATCCAAATGCAAAACAGCATCATATATTTCTTG
>CAZQBE010000033.1:0-10868 GCA_964591595.1 uncultured Flavobacteriaceae bacterium | reverse complement strand
GGATTATTGCATAAACCATTTCATCCAAATGCAAAACAGCATCATATATTTCTTGAAAAACTTAAAACAAAACAAGAAAAATTAGTGTCTCAGTTTCCTCATATTACATTTTAAAATATACGTAATTCATCGTATTGATTTCATTTTCTTAAGGTTGTAGTTTGGTGCATTACTAATTCTAAACAATTCAACAATGAAAAAATTAAAATCTACTATGTTATTGGTAATAAGTTTTTTATTATCCATATCATTCAATGCACAAAGCATTGATACTCCAGAGCATCAATACACATTTAATGGTCAGGTTAAATGGATGTTATTAACAGAGACAGGAACATTATTAGCGTCTACTGGTGAAGCTTTGGTAGGAATAAAACCAAATAGTAAAGACGTTTCTTTTAAGTTTGATAGATTAAAAAAGGTAGAACAAGAAAATTTAGAGTTTGTTCCAGGGACGCCTTTTTTAATAATTAAACCCAAAGGGATGATGGCGCATACTTCAGTTGTTGATTTGATTAATGGTAAGATGGTGTTTGATTCTAAAGCTGAAAATTGGAAAAATGGAGTAACGAGCCGTCATTTTATTAGCCCGGAAATGAAGTTTGTTGTAAACGGAATGCGTAAGGAAAAAGGATTAGGGCAATACAAGGTTGGTGTTGGTCTTTACGATATGTTAACAGGAGAATTGGTGCGTATTTTTGAACGAAAAGGAGCAAACTTAATGAGTGGAAAACCTGATATTATGGGAGACGATATTGTTATTCCAGGTGTAAAGAATATTACATGTTATTCAATTAGTTCAGGAGCTGTTAAATGGACTGCTGATGTAAAAAATGCAACAAGAATTGTTACTAATGACCATACTAAAGAAATTTACGCCTTTAGAACTAAAGGAAGTAATACCGTTGTTTATAAAGTTAATACCAGTAACGGCAACTTAATGTGGCAAGAAGGAAATAAAATTAGTGGTGCAATTGCTAGAATTAATTTTACAGAACATGGATTAGCTATTGTAACCAATATTGATAATAGTGGTAAAAGCAAACTAGGAAAATTAGCATCGGGAAAAAGTCAATCTAAAATTTATTTGCTAGATATAAAAACAGGTGTAGATTTATGGGATAAATCGCCAAAGACCAAAGGTTATGTAAGTCATTTTTATATTGAAGATGATGGCATTTTGTTTGGAGTATCCTCTGGAGGGATAAATAAAGTGGCTTTTGATGGCACGCCTTTATGGAAAAAACCTTTAAAAACAGGTCCTGGAATTCAAATCATGGCAAGAGTTAAGAAAGGTGTTTTATATATTTCTGGAAGTGATTTGAATGTTATAGATATGAAAACCGGAGAATCTGTATTAGATAAGCCTTTAAAATACAAAAATTCTAAGGCTGTAGCAACAGCATTTGATGAGGTTAGACATAAATTTTTATTATCATGCAAAGATGGTGTTTATGAGATAGATAGTGATAGTGGTGAATATAGCTTATTTACAAGTAATACAGGCTTTGAAGGGAAAGAAGACCCAACAAGTCTTAGTGTTAGAGAAACGGGTATTTTATTAAGCTCAGACCAAAACTTAACAATGCTCGATTTTCAAGGCGATCAAAAATGGCATACCTATTATAAGGCACCAGGGATAAGTACATTTGGTAAAGTATTTATGGCAGCTTTAGCTGTATCTTCTATGGCTATGGCAAGTGCGTCAGCTTATCAAGCTGGAGCAAATAAGGTGGCCTTAGGATCGTATCATTCTGAAACTAGACGTATGGAAAATTATCAAGAAGGATTTGGAAATATTGCAGCAGCTTCATTTAAAGAATTAGGAAAACGGTTTAAAGCAACTAAAGCAACAGAAAACTCAGCGTTTATACTTACTAAGTTAAGTGCTGGTGTTGGTTTGGTTAAAGTAGATAAAGATTCAGGCGAAAAAGTTAGTGAGATAATTTTAAAAGAGAAAAAACCAATGTATGAAGTAGATGATATAGAAGGTATTTTATACTTTAAATCTAAAGGAAATACTATAAGTGCATACAATCTTAAAAGATAAAGAAGTTCTTAATTGAAACCTAATATTTTAACAAGAAAACTAAAAATTAACTTACAAAAGATTAAAGTTTTTTTAGCAAAAATAATAGTGATACGTTTTGTCTTTTTTAATTGCTTCTTATCGAAAAAAAAATTTTTAGAACATAAAAAACCATATCTTAGAATTGCTATTAATCAATTTTTTTAAAAAGGCGTCAGGTGTATTATTCTGTTTTTTCGGGAGATTACTGATGCTTTTTTTGTTTCTAAAAGTTAAGTCGTTAATACTTATTTGTTTAAGCGTATTTTTCTTCTTTAATACATTTACTGTTTTTGCAAATTTGAAATATGATAATTTAAGTATTGAGCAAATTTTTAATTTAAAAGTAAAATCAATAGCTATTGTAAAAGCTACAAACTCAAATGATATAAATGAAGAAAACACTTTGAATCGTATAAATCGCGCAGAAGAAAGTTTACAGTTTCAAAAATCAAACTTAAAAATTTATCAAATCATTGCAGTGCTGATAATAACTGGTCTGTTCTTTTTTATAATCAATAGATTTAAGGATATTAAAAAGCAACATCTAGTTAAAGAAAGAAATTTCATAACCAAGTTGCTTAAAATAAAAATTCAAAACCGTTTGCAAGAGCAACAGTTGTTAATTTCTAAAAGTTTATACCAAAGTCTAAATGAACGTTTTGCTTTTTTATTGAATTCTTTAAAGAATATTCAAACAGAATTTGAAATTAAAGATAAGGCTTTAGAAGACGAGATAAAGAGTATTAATGTGTTTGTAGAAAAGGCGCAATTAGAGTTTCAATATTCAGTAAAGACAATTAATAAACTAGAAGCTTTGTAAGTTCAATAAATTAAAATTAGTATCTTCAAACAGCAATTAAACTAACAACCAATTTTATGAAAAAACTTTTGTTCTTGTTGTTTATTCTTTCAGTATCATTAATTCAATCTCAAACCAAGACAAGTGTTAAATTAGATAGTTTATTGCAAATATCTAAGACTCAGAAAGGCATTTCATTAATTAGTACTTTAAATGAAATTTCATGGGAGTTTAAAAACTCGAATATAGATAGTGCTCTTTTTTATGCTCGAAAATCCATTAATATTTCTAAACGTATAAATAATAAAAAAGCAATTGCATCTTCGTATAATAGTTTAGCAAATTGTTTTGATGGTCTTGGTGTTTTAGATAGCGCTCAGATATATCATCAAAAAAGCTTAGACATAAAACTTCAAATTGGACATTTGGTTGGAGCTGCCGATTCGTATAACAACTTGGGAATTGTTTACGATTTAAAAGGAAATTTTTCCAAGGCATTAGAAAATTATTTTAAAGCCTTAAAAATTTATGAATCACAAGAGGTGGAATTTGGTAAAGTCCCAATGGTATTGGGAAATATTGGTATTGTCTATAAAAAACAAAAAGAATATGACAAAGTTTTAAATTACTATAAAAAAGCTTTAAAAATATACGAGGATAACAATTACGATTTTGGTATTGTGGTCACCAAAGGGAATATTGGATCTGTGTTGTTAAATGTAAAGGAGTTTGAAAATTCTATCAAATACTCAAATGAAGCCAAGGAATTATATGCTCAATTGGGATATAATAGATATGTGCCTTATATGATAAACAATATAGCAATTGCTAAAGACAGTTTGAAAGACTATAAACAATCACAACTGCTATATAAGGAAGCCATAGCTCTTTTTAGAAAGGACCAAAATTTATACGAATTAACCTATGCGCAAATAGGTTTAGCAAAAAGTTATGCTAAAGAGCACAAGTTTAAAGCATCTTCAAGTGAAGTAAAAAGTGCGTTAAAAATGATTAAAGAAAAAGGGTTTAAAGAATTTGAAATCGAGGCTTATAAGTTACTAGCTAATGTTGAAGAGCAGCTTGGAAATTATAAGCAAGCGTATCATTATTTTGAAAAATACGCCATAGGTAAGGATAGTTTATTCGAAGAGAATAAAACAAAAACCATTTTTGAATTAGAAACTAAGTATGAAACTGAAAAAAAGGAAAAAGAAATCTTACTACAACGCGCAGACCTCGCCGAGAAAGAGCTAAGTCTTAGTAAAAAGAATATCCAAATACTTGGTTTAGGTGTTTTGGCAGTAATTTTAATTCTTTTAGGATATTTATTTTACAATCAACAAAAAATAAAGAACAAACAACTACAAAAAGAAAATGAACTTAAAGATGCTTTAGTGAAAATTGAAACTCAAAACCATTTACAAGAGCAACGTTTAAGAATATCACGTGATTTACACGATAATATTGGTGCTCAACTTACATTCATAATATCTTCAATAGATAACTTAAAATATGGCTTTAAAATAACCAATGACAAGTTAAATAGTAAGCTAGTCGGAATTAGTCAATTTACCAAAGACACTATTTATGAGTTGCGCGATACCATTTGGGCAATGAATATAAGTGAAATCACCTTTGAAGATCTTAAAGCACGCATTACTAATTTTATTGATAAAGCAAATACAACATCAATTAATACCGTATTTGAATTTACTTGTGAAGCTAATATTGACACAGAAAAAACCTTCACATCAGTTGAAGGGATGAATATTTATAGAATCATTCAAGAAGCTGTAAATAATGCTCTAAAATACGCCAAAGCATCAAAAATTAGTATGGATATTACCAAAGTGGATGGAAACATAAACATTCAAATTTCTGATAATGGAAAAGGGTTTGATGAAAAAGAAATAGAGTATGGTAACGGTATTAATAATATGAAGAAACGCGCTCAAGATATTGGAGCAGAAATTGTAATTAACTCTTCTAAGAACAGAAGCACTTCAATAGTTTTAAAAATTAACAATGAACATTAAAATAGCTATAGTAGACGATAATTCATTTTTAATAAAAGCAGTAAAAGAGAAGCTGTCTTTTTTTGAAGACTTGCATGTTAAGTTTTCAGCTGTACATGGGTCGGATTTGTTAGTTAAATTAGAAGACAATCACAATATTGATTTAATATTAATGGATATTGAAATGCCAATTTTAAATGGTATTGAAACTACAGAAATTGTAAAACAAAAGTATCCACATATTAAAATTATTATGCTTACAGTTTTTGATAATGACGAAAATATTTTCAATGCTATAAAAGCAGGAGCCGATGGGTATTTGCTTAAAGAAATTAATGCTAAAGATTTACACGATGGTATTGTAGACACCTTAAATGGAGGCGCCGCAATGAATCCCTCAATTGCTTTAAAAACACTTCGGTTATTGAGAAACCCTATTGAGATTGATAATAGGCTTGAACAGGAAAATATTAAGCTTACAAAAAGAGAAATAGAAGTTTTAGAACAGCTAAGTAAAGGCTTAAGTTATAATTTAATTGCAAAGAATCTTATACTATCAACAGGGACTATTCGTAAGCATATCGAGAACATTTATAAAAAGCTACAAGTACATAATAAATTGGAAGCAGTGCAAAAAGCAAAGCGTAATAAGTTGATTTAATCGATTAAATATGCATATGATTTCCGTTCATCTAGTTTAACAATACGCTAGTCGAAAAATGGAGACAGAATATACTTATAAAGTTACATTTACACTGCTATTAATCAAATATTGAAGCGCTAGTTGACCTTTGTTTACAAAGAGATCTAGCGTTTCTTTTTTTAACTATAGTTAGTATTGAGAAATCAATGCTTTTGAAAACAACTGTACTTCTTCTAAAGTGCCAGTACTTATTCTACACCAATCATAAAAAGGAGGGAATGCTCGTCCAATTTTCATGCCTTTTACTAGCATTTGCTCGCCTAACTTATTGATGTCTTTTCCAGATTTAAAGAACACAAAATTGGTGCTAGATTTAATATAGTCCAGTTCTAAATGGTCAAGGGTTTTATAAATGATTTGCTTTGCTTCTTTGTTTTTTTGAATAGAAAAATTATAAAACTCATCATCCAATAAAGCCTCTTTGGCACCTTCAATGGCGTAAACATTACTCATAGCAACTACATTCGCTCTAATTATTTTGGCCAATTCGGGTTTAGCAATAAGATAACCTATGCGCATTCCTGCCATTCCATATACTTTAGAAAATGTTTTTGAAACAATAATATTTTTGCCCTTTTTTACTAAATCTATCATGGACGGATAATCGGGATCATCAATATAATCGTAGTAAGCTTCATCACTAAAAACTAAAGTTTTTTTACTAACGGTTGTACAAAAATCAATAAGGGTGTCCTTAGGTAAAAGTGTGGATGTTGGATTATTAGGGTTGCATAAAAACACCATTTTTGTTTTTGATGAAATCCGTTTTTCAATCTCCTGTAAATCATAACCTAAATTTTCATCAACAGGAACCCAGTTAATGTTGGCTCCCCACATTTCGGCATATTGCATCATTGCCAAAAACGTAGGTTTTGCAGCAATAATTTCGCCGCCATCTGCAGTAAAAGTAATACCAGCAATTTTTAAGCCTTCAGTTGAACCTCCCGTTATAATAATACTTTCTGGAGAAACACCATGTTTATCGGCCAACATTAATGCGAGTTCATCTGCATAAGCATAAGGATACCTACAGCCATCGTTAAAGGCTTTTGTAACTGCATTTCTAACTCTTTCAGAAGGACCATAAGGATTTTCATTGGAACTTAATCTAATGGGGTTTGTGAGTATTCGAGGATTAAACTTTCTTATCTCCTCGGCAGATAATGGCTGTATTCCTATTAAGCCATTTAATAATGTGAAGCCACCAGCTAAACTAGCTGTTTTTAGCCATTCTCTTCTATTGAGTTTCATAAAATATTGGTTTCTACTAAATTAAGATTTTAAACTTAGTTATCAAAATTCATTTTTTGCAGAACGTGTATTGATTTATACTTTTTTTTAATTTCATAATTCATTTTTCTGTATATTCAACTATTAAATATGAGGACTGAAACCCGAAAAGATGAGATTATTAAAACTTCAGCGATTCTTTTTAAAGAAAAAGGATTTAGTGCAGTAACCATGAGATATATTGCTAAGGCAATGGGAATAAAAGCTGCTAGTTTATATAATCATATAAGTTCTAAGCAAGAAATACTTTCAAATATTATTATCTCTTTGGCTGAAGAGTTTACCATAGGGATGGAACATATAATGAAATCTAAAAGGTCTAGTATTGATAAAATGAATAATATTGTACTACTTCATGTAAATATTACATCTAATAATGTTTACGGAATGGCATCACTCAATAATGACTGGATGCATCTTGAAGATAATCTAGATTATTATTTGAAATTACGATTAGATTATGAAGATAATTTCAGGCAAATTATAGAGCAAGGAATACAAAATAATGAGCTTAAAAGCACAAATGCCGAAGTAATGTTGTTTTCGATACTGTCAACCCTTCGTTCGCTATATATATGGATTCCTAATAAGGAAGATCTAAACCCAACAAAATTAGCAGCAGACCTTAGCTTTGTTTTATTAACAGGGATTATTAAATAGTTTGCCTATTTTTTGTAAATTTGTAAACGAAACTAACAATCGTTAGTCTAATTATTTGTTGAATTTAAATAGTT
The DNA here is from genome assembly GCA_964591595.1 of uncultured Flavobacteriaceae bacterium. Lineage (GTDB taxonomy): Bacteria > Bacteroidota > Bacteroidia > Flavobacteriales > Flavobacteriaceae > JAADHG01. Next base: position 3,256 of record CAZQBE010000033.1, on the reverse strand, counting down.
TCATGGCAGAGTTTCATAAAATAAAAATTGCTGATGTTTACAAAGAAACAAAAGACACCTCAGTGGTAACTTTTGATATTCCAAATCATTTACAAGAGCGGTTTAAATTTATTCAAGGACAACATTTAACCTTAAAACAAGACATTAATGGAGAAGATGTGCGTCGTTCGTATTCTTTGTGCTCAAGTCCCCTAGAAAACCAGTGGAAAGTTGCCGTAAAACAAATTCCTGGAGGTGTGTTTTCTACATATATCAATGCAGAGCTTAAAAAAGAAGACGATATTGAGATTATGGAACCTACAGGGAATTTTTATGTAGATATAGATCCTAAAACACCCAAAAATTATATTGCGTTCGTAGCTGGAAGTGGTATTACGCCACTATTGTCTATAATTAAAACGCACTTAGAGTTAGAACCTCAAAGCACTTTCAAGTTATTTTACTTGAACCAGACGGTAAAATCAATTATCTTTAAAGAAGAAATAGAACAGCTTAAAAATAAATTTTTTCAACGGTTTCATGTATTTTACTTTTTAACAAAAGAACAAAGAGATATAGAGTTTTTAAATGGTCGATTTACACTAGAAAAAATTAAACTGTTAACAGATACGTTTATCGATATAGACGATACAGCACATTGCTTTATTTGTGGCCCTCAAGATATGATTTTTATGATAAGTGAGGAATTACAAGCTGTTGGATTAGATAAAGATAAAATACATTATGAATTGTTTTTTTCTGGAAGTTCGGCTGAAGAAAATAAACATATTGCAGAAGCTTTAGAACAAAAAACTGAAGGTACAAAGGTGACCATAATAGATGGTGGGAAGGAGTTTCATTTTATAATGGATGATGATTTAGATACTATTCTAGATGGAGCTTTAGCAGCGGGAGCCGATTTGCCTTTTGCTTGTAAAGGCGGTGTTTGTAGTACTTGTAAATGTAAAGTGGTTGATGGCTCTGTAAAAATGAAAGTCAACTACGCATTAGAAGAAGATGAGGTAGCTAAAAATTTGGTTTTAAGTTGTCAAGCGGTACCAACCAGTAAAAATGTTACAGTTGATTTTGATGTGTAATTTTTAAGAAAGTAGGAATCTCATCCATTGAAGATAAAAAATATAAGAAATAATTAAATGCTCAATATTATGAGTGAAGCACAAATAAAGGAATTAAAAAATCAATTTGAAACACGCATTTCACGTGATGAGAAAATTGAACCTAAAGATTGGATGCCCGAAAAGTATCGTAAGACACATATTAGGCAAATGTCGCAACATGCACATTCCGAAATTGTAGGGGCATTACCTGAGGGCAATTGGATTACAAGAGCACCTTCTTTACGACGTAAAGTGGCATTATTGGCAAAAGTACAAGACGAGATAGGTCATGGGTTATATTTATATAGCGCAACCGAAACACTTGGTATTACAAGAAATGAATTGTTTGTACAATTACATACTGGAAAAGCAAAATACTCAAGTATTTTTAATTATCCAGCAGTTACTTGGGCAGATATGGGAGCTATTGGATGGTTGGTCGATGGCGCAGCAATCATTAATCAAGTAGCACTTTGTGGCGCTTCGTTTGGTCCTTACGCAAGAGCAATGGTACGAATTTGTAAGGAAGAAAGTTTCCATCAACGTCAAGGGTATGAAATTTTAGTATCGCTTACAAAAGGGGCACAAGAACAAAAAGACATGGCTCAGGATGCATTGAATAGATGGTGGTGGCCATCATTAATGATGTTTGGGCCAACGGATGATGAGTCTCCAAATACAGCACAATCCATGAAATGGAAGTTAAAGCGTAAAACTAACGATGAATTAAGGCAACAGTTTGTAGACCAAACGGTACCACAAGCAGAATTGATTGGGCTCACAATTCCAGATTCAGATTTAAAATGGAATGAAACTAAAAAGGGTTACGATTTTGGTGACATAAATTGGGATGAATTTTGGCAAGTAGTTAAAGGTTATGGCCCATGTAATAAAGAGCGTATGAATGCTAGGATTAGTGCTTGGGACAATGGGCAGTGGGTTAGAGACGCAGCTATGGCTCATGCTGAAAAGCAACAAAGTAAAAATTTAAGTAAAGCAGTTTAATGAAATGAAAAAGGAATGGCCACTTTGGGAAGTATTTGTAAGAAGTAAAAACGGATTAGAACATCGTCATTTTGGAAGTCTACACGCAGCAGATGCTAAAATGGCACTTGAAAATGCTAGAGATGTCTATACCAGAAGAAATGAAGGCGTAAGTATTTGGGTTGTTGAGTCAAAACATATTACTGCTTCAAATCCAGAAAATAACGGAGAACTTTTTGAACCTGCACAAGATAAGGTGTATCGTCATCCAACATTTTACGATTTGCCAGACGAAATAAAACATATGTAAAATTCCTGTGAAGACAGGAATCTTAAGAAACAATATGAAAGAAAATCTTTATAAATACATACTTGGTATTGCAGATAACACACTCATTCTCGGACAGCGTTTAGGAGAGTTGTGTGGACATGGACCTAGTTTGGAAACTGACATTGCTTGTACTAATATTTCACTCGATTTATTGGGACAAACTAGGAGTTATTATCAATATGCAGCAAAACTAAAAGGAGATAATAAAACTGAAGATGATATAGCCATGTTAAGACCAGAAAGGGAATATATAAATACACTTTTAGTAGAGCAACCTAATACCGATTTTGCATATACTATGGCAAAACAATTTTTGTTTGATGCTTATCATTATTTATTTATTCAAAAGCTGCAAAGTAGTAAAGATGAAACTTTATCCGCAATAGCAAATAAAGGAATAAAAGAGGTGAGTTACCATTATCGTTTTTCATCAGATTGGATAAAACGTCTTGGAGATGGTACTGAAGAAAGTCATGATAGAATTCAAAACGCTATAAACAATTTATGGACATATACCGATGAATTATTCCATCAAACTGAAGCAGATAAAGTTATGATTGCGGAGGAGATAGGAGTAGATACTGTTGTTTTTAAAGAAGACTATTATAACAAAGTATCAAAAGTTTTAAAAGAAGCCACATTAGAAGTTCCTGAGTCAAAGTATTTTCAAAAGGGAGGAAAGGAAGGTATACATACCGAACATTTAGGCCATTTGTTAAGTGAGTTACAGTATATGCAGCGCACTTATCCAAATATGAAGTGGTGACAGCATGCTGCCATTCCCAAGAAAGTGGTGATCTCATGATTGAAACTAAAATATAAATGGTAGAAACCAAACAACATA
>CAZQBE010000032.1:9110-13486 GCA_964591595.1 uncultured Flavobacteriaceae bacterium | reverse complement strand
CCATTAAGCCTTACGATGGTATGAGTTATTGACAAAGCTCCATGATCCGAAGCTGCTTTAGCCAACGGTAAAATTTCGTGGCTGTTTATTGATGGAATTATTGGCGCTAACATCACATTTACAGGAATTCCATTATCGCTTAATATTTTTACCGTTTCTAATCGTTTTTTTATAGTTGTTGTTCTAGGTTCTAAAATGCGCCTCGTATCTTCAGATAATGAGGTAATAGATATATTTACAGCAACCAGATTATCCTTAGCTAATGCCTTTAAAATCTGTAAATCTCTTGTTATTAAAGCATTTTTAGTAATGATACCCACAGGATGTTTATATTTTAAAAACAGTTCTAAACATTGTCTTGTAATGTGATATTTCTTTTCTGCAGGTTGGTAGCAATCTGTATTCCCTGACAACACAATGGTATGTGCGCTCCATGATTTCTTTTTGAATAACTTCTCAAGCAGATTTGGTGCTGTCTTTTTTACAAGGATGCGTCGTTCAAAATCCAGTCCAGCACTATACCCCCAAAACTCATGACTATTACGTGCATAACAATACACGCAACCATGTTCGCATCCTTGATACGGATTCATAGAATACATCATCCCAACATCGGGACTCTCTACTTTGTTCACTATAGTTTTTGGAAACACCTCTAAATAAAGTGTTTTATTTTTATCAGGTAATTCGCCTTCTTTTTTACAATATTCGAGAAATTCATCACGAATTTCGTGTTGATTCTGGAAGAAACGATTGTGTTCATTACGCTGTGCACCTCGCCCTTTAATAATAGACTTGGGGTTCATAATAGTAAAATAAAAGAATGGATATTTCTTTAAAATTACTTATTAATTACATTGAAAAGTATTAAATAAAAAAGGATTATTAACAAATATTATTCACCTGGAAAATCAGCCTTTCGCTTTTCTAAAAATGCTGTAGTGCCTTCTTTAAAATCTTCTGTACCAAAACAATTACCAAACTCTTCTATCTCTACATCAAAACCATTAACACCGTCTTTAAAATTTGCATTTATCGCTTTTATTGCCGACTGTATAGCAACTGAAGAATTTCGCATAATTTTATTAGCAATTTTTTTGCAAAGCGGTATGAGTTCTTCACCAGTTGTTGCGTGATTTACTAAACCGTAATTTAATGCCTTATTTGCGTCTATCATGCCAGCAGTCATAATCATTTCCATTGCTCGTCCTTTGCCAACCAATTGTGGTAAGCGTTGTGTACCTCCATATCCTGGAATAACTCCTAAAGACGCTTCTGGTAAACCCATTTTAGCAGTATCACAAGCCACTCTAAAATGGCAAGCCATAGCTAATTCTAATCCACCTCCTAAAGCAAAACCATTTATCGCAGCAATAACAGGTGTCTCTAAATTTTCAATATAGTTAAATAACAAATCTTGGCCTTTAGCAGCCAAACGACTCCCTTCTTTGGTATTAAAATCGGCAAATTCTTTAATATCTGCTCCTGCAACAAATGCTTTTTCACCACTCCCTGTAATTATAATAACTTTGGTGCTGTTGTCGTTATTGGCTTCTTCAAAAGCATTGCGCAATTCAGTAATAGTGCCTTTATTAAGCGCATTCAATTTTGATGGGCGATTAATAGTTATTGTTGTAATTCCGTTTTGAGAATCTGAAAGAATATTTTCGTAATTCATAGTTTATAAATGAGATTTCTGCTTTCGCAGGACGTTTATTATTTTGGAAAAGTAACCTTAAATATGGTTCCTTCGTTATCCTTGGATGCAAAAGTAATACTTCCGCCATAAGCTTCAATAATATTTTTAATCATTGGTAAGCCTAATCCCATGCCACTGGTTTTAGTTGTAAATTTTGGTTCAAATACTTTTGGTTTGTTTTCTTCCGAAACGCCATTACCATTATCGGAAACTGTAAACACAACATCATCGTTTTTTGAAAACACATTAACATCAATTTTTGGAGTTCTTCCTTCTGGGATGGATTGAATTGCATTTTTTACCAAATTAGTCACTACGCGAATAAGTTGAGTTCTGTCAAATGTGGCTATAATTTCTTTTTCATCAGCCGTAAATGTGATATAGTTTTCAGTAAAAATATCCAAAGCCAAATCTATAACCTCAACCACATTAAGTTGCTCGCTTTTTTGAGCAGGCATCTTAGCAAAATTAGAAAATGCTGAAGCAATAGAGCTCATCGTGTCAATTTGCTGAATTAAGGTTTTAGAATATTCATCCACTTTCTTGTTTATGTTTCGATCTTTAGGATCAAACTTACGCTGAAAACTCTGCACGCTCAAACGCATTGGAGTAAGGGGGTTCTTAATTTCGTGAGCTACTTGTTTTGCCATTTCTCTCCACGCTTGTTCACGCTCGCTAGTTGCCAATTGTACTGCACTTTCTTCAAGCTCATCAATCATGCTATTATACGATTCTACCAATACAGAAACTTCGGCGCTAGCTCCTTTTAGTGCTATCTTCTTGTTACGTTTCTCTAAACGAGTTTCCTTCATCTTCACGCTTATTGTTTTTAGTGAACGCGTAATGTATCTCGATACAAAATATGCAAATGCTATAGCTACTAAAAGCATTACAAAATAAGCATACCCTAAACGCACTAAAAACTCTTTAAGCTCAGCATTGCTAAACGAATCGTCCTCAAAATAAGGCACATTTAGTATTCCTAAAGGCTTTGCGTTAAAATCTGAAAAAATGGTATATGACGACTGGTAATCGCTTCCTAATTGTTCGTTTTTTTCAACATATCGTTTTTCAGGACTTTGGTTTAGATGATTTAGAGTTTCAGCAGAAATACATTTAGAAATCGAATCATTCTCAAAACTTGGTCTAGAACTTTTTATTAAAGTTCCCTCTAAATCGTAAATATTAAACTTAACATTTAAAATATCAGCAATTTCGTAAATCTCATCTTTAAATATGAGCCCTAAATGCTCGGTATCTCTGAGCCAAGAGGTATGCTCCAATACATAATCCATGCTTGAAAGCAATTGTGTTTCTTTACGTTCTAAACGTTGTTTATGGTAGTCTTTAGATTGTTCGCTGTATTGATATATGGTTACGGCAGCAATTAATATTGATGCCACAACTACCAATAATATCATAAATAAAAAAATACGCGAACGTAAAGACAATCTCTTTGAAGCCATCTGCAAAATTTACCTCATAAATATAACAATAATCAAACCAAAAGGCTTTAAGACAAATCTCAATTTTGGAATTTTGAAGATTGAGATTAAGCTTTCGGGTTCTTTTCTCTAATTTTTTTATACCATTTTATCCCTAACATCAATAAAATGGTGAGTACAAAAATTCCTATAACTCCAAAAACCCAATTGATACTATCTTTTAAAATAACCAGAAAAACTACCGAAAATAATATAAGGGTCGCACCTTCGTTCCAGATACGCATATACTTTGAGGTGTATCTTACATCATCGGTTTGTAATTGTTTAAATATTTGATGTGTTTTAAGGTGGTAAATGATCAGCAATACTACAAACCCTAGTTTAACAAGCATCCAGTTTTGATTTAACCATTCTGGAATGATAACTAGTAGCCAAGTGGCAAATAGTGTCGCCAATATGGCTGATGGCCATGTAATGATGTACCATAAGCGTTTTGCCATTAATTTTAATTGCTCTCCTAAAATTTCCTTATCTGGCGATGGTTTGTAAAACGCTTCTATTTGGTACACAAATAATCTAGGAATGTAAAACAAACCTGCAAACCATGTAATCACAAAAATAAGATGGAGTGCTTTTATATAATTGTATAACTCCATTACTCTTCAACAAATAAATAATTTAATTTTTTATTATTAAAGGCTACATTGAATGCTTTAATCTCATTATCTACCAAATTATTAAACGTTTCTAGTTGCTCATTAATTTGTTTTGATAATTCGTTTTTAACGGCAATATCTTGCTCAGTTGGTGCAAAATCCCCCATACTTACCAGCGAATTTAAATGCCCTAATTTATTGGTTAAACGAATTGGGAAATTTAAAGGGTCTTGACCAGATCTGTTTTTAGTTTGGTATAATACTTTTTCAATTTCTGAGAATTTCTCTTTTAATTTCTTAGCTTTCTCAACCAAGTCTTTTACACTATCATCATCTTTATACTGGGCTTCAAAGGCGCTTAACTTATCATTAATATTTCTGATTTTTTTAATAGATTTATGCGCATTATCCATAGTTTCATTAACATCCTTAATAAAAGCAAATTGGTTTTTCATATCTTCCAAAGTGCTTTCCGTTCTAGGGTCTGCTAAAATTGTAAATGGTTGCGATATAATTTCTCCATTAACATTGAGGATTACTTTATATTTGCCAGGAATAGCTCTTGGCCCAGATAAA